>JAUQYT010000166.1 GCA_030587605.1 Candidatus Njordarchaeum guaymasense | reverse complement strand
CTATCCTCGAGAAGGCATCGAAAAGAGCATTCTTCGATAAAAGACTGGTTTCGTCAAGTTTGCCATAGACATCCGCAAGTGAGTACTGACTCATCGTGTCGATCAGCCTCTCGTTAAAGTAGCCTCTAAGGAAGTTCTGCAGTCCATCCGTTGTGAACGCTCCTTGCCCGCCTACAACTTCGTTGACGAAGAGGTTTGGCTCTTCAACTCTGAACCAGAAGCCCCCGAAGAACTTGAGTGGAGCAAGTTCCTTTGTCTGACCTTGCGCTCCGAATTTCCCTTGGAACTGCTTTAATGAAACAAAGACAACGGACGATCTGAACGGAACCTTATCGAATCCCGTAATCTTTGAAAGAATCTTCGTTAACAATGGAAGACTTGCCGTTGACAAGACATGGCGCCCGGCTCTAAAGACATCATACGCTTTTCCATCCCTGAAGAAAACCGCAGCCTCGTATTCATGGACTATTAGGTTGTCTCCCCAACCTATCTCTTCGACGGGATACCTCCAGACTATGTCTCCTTCTCTCGCTCCAACCCACTCAATAACTTTTGGCACTCAACTTCACCTCCTCTTAATTACTCCTTTTGGAAGCCAAGGTCTCTGACCGGCGATAACGCTTCCGTTACACGCATCAACTATCATAGAGTACGCTTTTCCTCCCATGCGGTATTCTATGAACCACCAGGGCATGTAGATGAGTTCAGGCTCTCCCACGGGATAGGCGCCTACGCTGAACCGCGATACAACTGTGTATCTGGACCTAAGCTCCTGCAAAGCCAATCCTTTAGCTCTTTCTGCGGCTTCTGGGGCACCAATCTCCACGTTAAGGGTTTCTTCCCCTGTCTTCTTGTAGGGCTCCTTCTTCTCCAGTGGAATCTTGTACGCTCCAGGATCAGGCTGATACTCTGCCGCCTTCCTCGCTACAACAGGCACATCTATTGCCTCGCTGACAGAGATGTTCTCGGTCCTGTCAGCGATTGCTTCTCCCGCTCCTCTTCCAGCTCCTCCGAAGATACCTCCAAGCGCTCCTCCTATAGCCTTCATTGCAACCTCCTGCGCAAGCTGCTTCTTCGTGTCTTTTGTTTTTATGAGGGCTTTCTTGCCTTCAAGGTCTCCTTCGAGTTGAATAGTTACAGCCCAGTTGGGTATGTACCGAAGAACTATTGAGCCCCATTCAGCGCCTTCAGCCATACCCTTAGTAACAAAGATTCCCTTTGCAAGATGATTCTTCGCCATCTCCAAAGCCTGTGAGCCACCGAGCACTATTGGAAGCATACTGTATCTTGGAGGCTGCTCCCCAGTAGTGTTGTTAACGTATCCGCAGTAGCCGCAGACAACTAGAACTTCTTCGGGATCATATGTAAGCGGAGCACTACAGTGCATGCACGCTTCGAGTTTGGGTGCTGCAGGTTTCGGCGCTGGCAGTGGTTGAGGTGCAGGCGTTGTAGGTATTGGAGCCTTAATAATACCGGCGAAACCTTTGGCAATCTCCATTGCTTGTTGTTGCGCTTGTTCCTTCCACCCAACCATGGCTCCAGGATTGTCACACGAGTTCGCTAGAGCTTGTTCCACAATGTCCATCAGATTTTGCGGTCCGTCAACCTCGACAACAACATCCTGTGGAACGCCTCTAACCTTAATCGTTGCCTTGTCAAAGAAGCCCTTCTTTAACTCAAGCATGAAACTGGTCTGTCCTGGGATGGTCTTCTTGACACTCCAGCCTGTCTGCTGAACGAAGCCAGGTAGAGCCTGCTGGAAATTCTCCATTCTCACTCCGATTTCACGGTAACGGGCAGAGATCATACTCCTAATCCTCTAAGAATTTCGGACCTTTTATCGACGAGTCCGTCAAGTTCCTCGGTTTTAGACGTCAACTCGTCCATGGCTGTTCTCCACTCTTCTTTTCCTGGTTCTATCTTGACAGCGTTTTCAGCGTTAACTTTCAGGGCTTCGGCTTTCTCTATCAAACTCACGTCGTGTTCGATGACCGTGTCGAGCTTGTCCTCCTTCACCTTGACTGCGTCGAACATTCCGGCGTATCCTGCAACCGCTCTGTCTATGCGTTGAGTGACTCTGTCTAGGCGAGCCAATAGCGTTTCATATCTGTACGAGTCTTCGCTTGAGAGTTTTTGAATAATCAGAGGGTTTGCAAATGTTCTCCTGATTGTATTCTTTGCGGCTTTGAGTCTGTTCACGGCTTCCATCCTTACGAGACGGTCGCTTTCTCTCCTAAGTTCTTTCTCCTTGTATCCTCTGTATCCCGGGATGTAGCCCATGATCCTTTCTAAGAGACCTCTTTCTTCGCGAACCTTTTCCACGTATTTTTTTCCGCTCATTTTTTACCTCTCCAATATGCGACTAGACCTATGACTGCGAGAATGATTAAGAGGATGCCAGCAATAACGAAGATGTTTATTGTGTTGTAGAGGGCTGAGGCAACTGCAACAGCAAACATTACGGTACCCCAAACCAAATAATAAGTCCACTCCTTACCAGCCACAAATGAGAAAATGAGGGTATAAACACCGAGAGGACCGAAAGCCCATGCTGGAAGGTTTAACAGGTCAAAAGGAATCATTCTCGCCGCGTAAACTACCACCGCTAAACCCATGGATATGACAAAAATGACTATCGCGCCCACATTGTAATCGAATGGTCTGTGTTGAGTTTCCATCTTATTTCCTCGCGTTTGCTTTCATTTTACTATGCTTGAATTGTTGCTATTAAAGTTTCGTTACAACACTCCGAAGCGTGTTGAGGGTATGTCGCCTTTTATAACCGTGCCAGTTGCTCCGTCCAAGATGATGTTATACCTTTCTCCTCTGTACTCGTAAACGATGAACCATATCGGCGCGTGTAAGTAAACCGAATCGCCAACGGAAAAGTCGTTCTTCATCTCTATTATTCTGTCAACATCCTGTTTAGCCAAAAACTGGTGATGACTTTCAATCTGTTGCCTAGCAATCTCCATC
>JAUQYT010000133.1 GCA_030587605.1 Candidatus Njordarchaeum guaymasense | reverse complement strand
ATTTGAAGGAATTACTGGAGTTGGATTCGAATCCTTCCTTACCGATGGCGTAATCTTGCTCAGAACAATGAAGGACAGCGAGAACGTCAGAAAACGTTACATCGAGATCCTAAAAATGAGGGGTAGCGCACATGGCCTTGAACCAATAGAGTACCAAATGACCAGTAAGGGAATAGAAGTGGTAGCAACACGTTGAAGTATCAGCAAAGTAACTCTAGTTTTTGCCTATAGCGAGCCTAACAGTGGAATAGATTGCAGAGTATTCCGCAGCCTGCGCTTAACATGGTAGAGAGGGCTGTACTCCAAGAGCCGCTTGGTATATCTGTGAGAGAAGTTCCTCCGCACCCTTCCTTGACATGGCTGAACTGCCTATGATAGGTATACCAGGAATATTGATGACTTTTCGAACCTCAATGAGACTCATTGCCTGCGGACAATCCTGCTTGTTCGCGGCTATGATGCATGGGATATTTGCCGCACCGAGTTCTCCAAGGATCGCCTTAGCTTCTCTAACTGAGTCAGGTCTTGTTGAGTCAAGTACCATGACGAGGATCCTCATACCCTCTGAAAGCACGTTGCGGATTATGGCGAACCTTTCCTGTCCAGGCGTGCCGAACAGGTGAAGCCTCACACCGTCAACGTCGACATTTCCGTAGTCCATGCAGACAGTCGTACCGTGTTTGTCTATGCTCAAGGAGTTTCCATTCGCCAACAAGCGAATCAAAGAAGACTTCCCCGCTCTGTACGGACCAGTTACGAGAACCTTAACTTGCTTCATTATGCAGATTACCCCTCTTCTCTCGGAACGTTTGAGAAATAGATCATTCCAATGATTTCTATTTTCGAAGATCACATCTTTGACGCGTACTCATTGAAGTAAGTCAAAGATTCCTTTTATTCTTTTCCGATACTCGTAATCCACTGATCTTCTGCTAGGAAGATCAACGTATCACCGCGCGAAAAATCAAAAAAGGAAGAGAGAAAAGCTACTTGAGAAAATCAAGCAGAGTCCTGATCGTTTTTTCAAACATCTCCGGGAAAAGCAAATGGGCGCTGTTCTCTAGGTACACAAGTTTCGCCCCCGGTATTCTATCGGCTAGAATCTTGGAGTTCTGTGGCATAACAAGAATGTCTTTCTTGCCAGCCATGACCAATGTGGGCGCCTTGATGTTTGGAAGTCTCTCGTATGTATCAAATTTCATAATAGCCTGTATCTGGCGCAGGTAGGCATCCCCTGCAATCGGGGCTTTCAGCATTCGCTGGGTGAACTGCTTTATGTTATCAGGGTTACTTTTGATGTAATCCCCAGCGAAAATTATTGGAATTGCCATCTTAGCTCTCTCTTCGGCTGTCATTCCTTCTCTTGGCTTAGTCAAGAGGTCCATCAATTGGGGAGGTGGGGAAACTGACTTGGGGCCTCCACAGGTTGTTGACAAGAGCACAAGTTTCTCAACCATCCTAGGGTAATTGAGAGCAAACTCTTGGGCTATCATTCCACCCATAGATATCCCAAGTACATGCGATCGCTGTATCTTCAGAGCGTTCATCAAACCTGCAGTGTCATCAGCAAGGGTCTTGATCGTGTATCCAGCCTTGGACTTGTCTGTGCGCCCTGTGTCTCGGTTGTCAAAGATAACTGTCTTAAACTTCTTTGATGTCTCCTGCATTATGTGAGGATCCCACCAATCAATGTTGGCGGACAGCCCAGTAATCATGACAAGCGGAAACCCGTCGCCATGAACCTCATAGTAGATGTCTACATCACCGACCTTGACCTTAGGCAACTGACATAACCCTCCTACCAACCATCCAATAATCCACTTTTTTTGCATTGGTAGTCGTATTTGGATGTCCAAATAAATAAGCGTGCAACGGGGGACGCTTTCTTTCTTATTAGGAGACGGGCGGTTATCCGATTCTCCCAAGCAAGACTGAGGAAAAGAAATGGCAGCTTACTGTGGGCGCCCAAGTTGGAGTTTGTCTATTTCTCTTCTTCTAGGGGCGCGAGCTGCTCTTCAATGACTTGTCTTTCGCGGAAAGTAAATGCTTCCTTCCCGCCCGACAGTACCCTCAGATCATCATCAAGTCCCTGCTTGTTAAGGAATCTTTTCAAATAGACCTTGAGCTTAGTCTTTGAAAGAGTTACCTTCTTCGGGACAGGTGTCGCTTTGCTTTTCTTCTTTTCTGGTTTCTCCTTTGCTAGCTTCTTCTTGGTTTCTCCCTTCTTGATTATTTTCGTACCAGTTGTCTTTGGTGATATTACTATTCGTGTTCCATCGACTTTGGCTTCTATTTTGAGGGGAGCTATGCCGTTGAGGAACTCGGCCAACTTGCCTACCAGCTCTCCTCCACGGTTGCCGAGCTCGCCGCTCTCAACGATTATTTGAGACATTTGCACCATTTCCTCTTTATCACGTTAACACTTCTAACTGATTTGAAACCTATATAACATGATCTCGTGTTCGAGTGGACCTTGGTTTTGAGCTACCTCTTCCTAGTTGCCATCCTAAATAAGAATTACGCAACTCTTCTGCTGTCCCAAGGTAGGCACGAAAAACAAGGGAGACAATTGATGAGTTTATGGACCCGTTCGTTTTCTCGTTACTATTCTCTTGTTGCGGTTAGGAGTGCTCCCGTCAGCCCTAGAATGAATCCGACGTAGAAGCCACCTCCAAAGAGGATTAGGCTAATGATGGCGGATAGCCCCATGGAGGTCGCGCCCACGGTTCTAGCCGTCCTGCGACTATGCAGTTTCACTACTACGAGGAATCCGATGAGTATGATAATTCCCAGTAGTAGATCGATGTATCCTCCCCAGGACGGCAGAAGCTGAATACCATAGAGTAGAGGCGAGACAAACGCAAGCACAACCCCTTCCACGATTATCAGGAAAGACGCCACGAGACCGAAACATAGGCTGACCCTATACAACTTGTGGCCCCTAGGTTGTTGCTTCGCGACGCCGCTCTTGGGTTTTAATTGTTCCTTGGTGCCAACATGCTTCTTGGACATTCTTCGGACACCTCGTGCAATCGAGTGGCTATTGTCGTGGTAGGTATTCTGCTTATACCCGAGTTTTATACCTATCGCTTTAGAAGAAACCCCAACCCTGCTTTAACGACCTTCTTTTTCAACTCTTTGAGATTAGGTTCCTTAACTACCTTGAAGTCTTTCTTTCTGACAACGATGCTGAAGACACCCTCAACCTTCTGTTCAATCTGGTGTCCACATGTAGGGCACTTCCCATGGAAGAAACCGTCAAAAGTGACTCTCACGTTACCGTCCTCAGAGATAACTTTGCTTATTCGATAGTTTTC
>JAUQYT010000375.1 GCA_030587605.1 Candidatus Njordarchaeum guaymasense | reverse complement strand
GAAGTTACATCTGTTAGTAACCTCTATATGCAATATTTCCGGATCTTCTTCCTTTTTCTCATATCTTTCTGATGAAGACATTAGCCTCAACCACTAGGGAAATATAGTCGCTCGCTTAAGCTTCACAGCTTCATCTGAAGTAGTCCTTTGAAGGCGTAGTTGGCGATCCTGTAGCACGACTTCAGACGGCTTAAACATTTTGTCCCACGCACCACCTGAAGCCCAGTTATAGATCTTTGTGCACATGTTTCCCACGAGAATCGAAATCTCATTCGACAAACAACGGTAGACAACTTTCATACCACACTCAAGCTCTATATTCCCACTCCCATAGAGACCTGTACTAATCGTGGATCCTTGGGGACTATGCGAGGAATGCCGACACTGTGAGTGCCCATTCAGTCTCACAATCTCGTGTTCAGCAACAGCAACGCGCGCGGGGCCCATTATACACTCGATATAGTCTGACTGAACGCCTAGAGCAACGAGTTGGGTCTTGCAGTGTCTGCAGAGGCCATGAACTATTTTAAATAGACCTCCAAACCCTAATTCTTTGTGATGAAAAATGCAATTGAAACTTCTTCGAGTGAATTTGAAAAGGAGAAAGATGAGAACAGATACAATCGATGCTGCTACTACGAAGAAGTATGTCGGCGGGCGGGGGATAGGCATCAGGATTCTTTACGACGAACTCAAGCCAAAAACTGATCCACTCAGCCCGGACAACAAGCTTATCTTCATGACGGGCCCTGCGACTGGAACAGCATTTCCGCTCAGCGGCAGATTTCACGTTATCACAAAGTCTCCTTTGGGGGGTATCGGCGACTCTGACTGTGGGGGCGATTGGGGTCCCGAACTTAGATTTGCGGGGTTCGACGGGATCATATTCGAGGATAAAGCGGAGAAGCCTGTCTACCTGTGGATTGATGACGGGAAGGCGGAGCTGAGGAGCGCTGAGAGGTACTGGGGAAAGGGAGTGTGGGATACAGAGGATGAGATTCGTGAAGAGCTTGATGATCCTAAGGTGAAGCTTGCCAGCATAGGACCTGCAGGCGAGAATCATGTGATCTTCGCAGCCATAATGAACGATAAGCATAGAGCCGCTGGCAGAACAGGTGTTGGAGCGGTCATGGGATCCAAGAACCTGAAGTCTGTAGCGGTTCGTGGAACGAAGGAACCGAAGGTTGCTGACCCAAAGGGATTGGAAGGTATTGTGAAGAAGATTAACGAGAAGATAAAGACCAATGGAGTTACGGGCAAATCGCTACCAGAACTGGGAACCTCAGTTTTGGTCAACATAATAAACGAGGCCGGGGTTTACCCAACGCGAAACTTCCAAACAGGAGTGTTCCCGACAGCTGGCAAGACGAGTGGAGAAGCTATTCGGGATACTATTCTGACAGGCAAGAAGCCGTGTTGGGGTTGCATTGTTGCGTGTGGACGAGTTGTTCGGGTGATGAAGCCTCCGTATCAAGTCGAAGGCGAGGGGCCAGAGTATGAGACTACCTGGTCGCTCGGTGCTATGTGTGGAATAGATGACCTAGACGCGATAACCAAGGCACACAATATCTGTGACGAGATGGGCATGGATCCAATATCCTTCGGGAACACTGTTGCATGCGCGATGGAGCTCTATGAGAAAGGTCTCATACCGAAGGAGAGACTGAGCGGCCTAGAATTGAAATTTGGCAACCCCCAGGCCATAGTTGAACTGGCATGGAGAGCAGCTCGCCGAGACGGCTTCGGCAATGACATAGCGCTTGGATCTAAGCGCCTTGCAGAGAAGTATGGAGCTCCAGAGCTCGCAATGCAATCGAAAGGATTAGAGTTACCAGCCTATGACCCTAGGGGCATTCAAGGGCATGGCTTGGGCTATGCTACTTCAAACCGTGGCGGATGCCACCTGCGGGCTTACATGATCGCTCCAGAGATCCTTGGCATTCCAGAAAAGCTTGACCCATTGAAGACTGAGGGAAAGGCGCAGTGGGTTAAAACGTTCCAAGACATCTTCACGATATGCGACGCCCTTGTAGTATGCAAATTCTTGACCTTCGCGCTAAACGCTGATGACCTCAAAGATCTCACAAACCCAATCACCGAATGGAAATGGACAACTGACGACCTCCTACAGACTGGAGACCGAATCTACACGCTCGAACGCATGTTCATAAACCGCGAAGGCTTCGGTCGGAAGGACGACACGCTCCCAACAAGACTGCTGAAAGAACCGATGCCTGATGGTCCAGTCAAGGGACATATATTTGAGCTCGATAAGATGCTCGATGAATACTATGAACTCCGCGGCTGGAAGGACGGCAAGCCAACGAAACAGAAACTAAAACAGTTGCAGCTCATCTAGACTCCTCCAAACTCTCCTCCTCCTTTTTTGTGTGGATGGAATGATAAAGGTCAAGATTCGCGTCTATGCAACGCTGAAAGAACTTTTTGAGACAAGCCCATTTGACATTCAGACCTCCGCAAGGACTGTCGGCGAGCTGATAGACGCTATATCGAATAAATACAATGCACGATTCAAGGAATTACTGATCGACCAACAGAGTGGTAAAGTGCAGAAATACTATAAAATACTGCTCAACGGTCGAGATATAGACTTCCTGAACGGGCTAGACGCCGAGATAGAGAATGAGGACATAGTAGCCTTCTTCCCTCCCGTAGGCGGAGGAAGTACTAGTACCATTCGTCGCTAGAATGTTTCTCCCCTCAAATGTGATTCCACACTCACATGCAGTATTCCGTTTACAATTCGACAGAGAAAACCCTCAGATATCTAGGCACATAAAGAGAGGATTAACATGACCACAATGATTACTGGCGGAACGGGTTTCATAGGATGGAATATTGTGAGAAACTTGTCGAGAGGGATGAAAACATTCTTCTTTCCGATCCACCAAGAAAATACCAGAACCTCGACGAACTAGGGCCGAAGTGTCCCGCATCAAAATGATTCTAGCTTTAGCAATCAGCACTATCTACAAAGACTCCTGCACGCTTGAATTCCTGTGATGGCAAGAATGCGCCATTCCTCCCCTAATTCACCATTGCCCCGCTTGTCCCATCGCGCACGCTTTGTTGAACCCTTGCGATATCGCGGGATCATATCCCGTTGAACCCCTGCTCAGCGTAGGCATGGCCTGGGCAAGTGCAACCAGACTTGCATTCGTTTCTAAATTCACTTAATTGTTTGATTGCATATCCCCGGCCCACTAACTTCTCCGCGTGGTTAGGTTGGTGCCGGTATTTCATGTGTGGGTTGTCTCGACTTGATGGATTCATTGTTT
>JAUQYT010000368.1 GCA_030587605.1 Candidatus Njordarchaeum guaymasense | reverse complement strand
TCTCTGAGTTTCAGCTTGACGGTAATTCAGCAAACAACTCCTTTCTTGCTTTGCATATGGGGCAGATGTATGGTGGTTCCTCGCGGTAGCAGACGTACCCGCATTGTTTGCAGTACCACAGTTTCATCCCTGCGGTCTTGGAAGGGGCCTTTGCGGTCGGTTTTGGAGTTGGCATTTCTCTGGTCAGGCCGAGTGCTCTGGCCTGTTTCTCTTGGGGTCTACGTTCGGGGATCGGCTGAAGCTTGGTTTTGCCCTCATATGTTTCCTTACTACCGTAGAGCCCGCAGTAACAGGAACCGTACTCTTGCACATCTGGGTCTCTATACCAGCAAGGACAGATTATGTCCCTGTCAAACTCGAGTTTGCCGGAGGCTGGTCTGCATGGGCAGGAGGGATAGCCATAGCGCTCCTCATTTTTCTTGAGCCCTTCGAAGAGGTCGTTTAGGAACACCTTGTCAGGGTTCAGGTAGCAACCAGCGGTCTTTGCATCGCTTTCAGCCCTCTGGCGCACCTTCTCTAAGGTTATCATAGTTCCAGTGCCTCCTTCAATTTGTCTTCGCGGAAGCCAAGAATTAAGGCCTTGTCGTCCACGATTATGCAGGGAAACCCGATGGTTCCTCCTCTTCTCACAATGTCCCTTTTGATTTCTTCTTGATCCTTTGGGCTACATAGGTCGACATCAACATAATCGTATTCGATGCCGTTGTCATTTAAGAGCTGCTTGGTTCTCTTGCACCAGACGCACGTGCTCAAAGCGTAGAGCAGGACTTTATGCTTCTTGTTCTTGCCAGGAACCTTAGTTGTTTTCACCGCGACTTTCGTCGTTTTCATTCATCTCTCCTCTGCGCCTCTTAGTATCGGCTATGAATATAAAAGCGTTTGTGGGAGTAGGTAGAAAAACTAGAAGAACATTGTGCTCACACAATTCATCCTAAGTTCACGTGATGATTCCCGTGCAATCAAGAGGACGATTAAGGTTGGCGAAACTTAAACAAGACTTCCAGACTCAAGTCCGGGCGAAAGCTGGAAAAGGCTAGTAGAATGGATAACAGGGCGACCTATTCAGGCAGCAACTGAGGTACTTCTCATGGCGGAGTCTATTCTCCAGTGAAGTTTGGCGCTCGTTTTTCCAGAAAAGCGCGTATACCCTCTTCATAATCGTGACTATCGTACACTCGCCTTCTCAAGCCCTGAATACGCTCAAAAGTCTCGGGTGGAATTGGATAGGCGCCGGATAATATTCTGAATTGCTCCTTGATGACGGATATTGCTAGAGATGAATGTGAAGCAATTCGTTTCGCCAATTCCAACGTGAAGTCCATTAATCTCTCAGATGGCACAAGATGGTTTAATATTCCGATGCGCTCAGCCCTGTCTGCCATTACTGGATCTGCAGTGAAGAACATTTCCTTTGCCACATTCGATCCAAGTCGGTTCATGAAGTGCAAAATACCCGAAACGTTGTATGGCAGTCCAATTCTCGCAGGAGTAATCGCAAAGGAAGAGGATTCGTCTCCCACTACGATATCGCACGTCATCACAAGATCACATGCCCCTCCCCAGACACGACCATGAACCATAGCAATAACAGGACCAGGATAATCTTGAATCGCGCGCAGTACCTTTTCAAGAGGATCGAAATATCCCAAAGGATCTCGACGGGATCTCGGCAACTCTGTTACATCGAGTCCAGAAGACCAAACATCATATCCATCTGCTGCCTTCAATACAACTACAGCTATTCTTTGATTTCTGAGATCCTGAAATACTTGAACCAATTCCGCTGCCAATTCCGCACTGATAGCATTCCTTTTCTTCGGATTATTGAAGGTTACTAGACCGATCTTCCCTCTGATTTCTTTGTCAACTAATGGCATTTGCACTGCCTCCTATAAGATCAGAACAGCTTTCCTCTCTTGGTGATTTCATAGCTGAATCTAGGATGTGGAGTACTTATTAGGTTCATCGCTGCTATTTCATTTCCTCGAGCAGAGAGCTGATGTCATTGCCTTCTGCTGGCGACCTTGCAAGGTTCACGCCTTTCACATGTGGGAGGTTATCATAGTATGTGGGTCGGTCCTCCTTGTAGAAGATGCCTATAGGTATGCGGTCACCCCACTCGAAGCTCTTCTCGAGGGCTTTCTGCCTGTCGGCGAAGTCATGCCCTGCCTCCTCGAGCTTGTATACTCTTTGACGGTACCAATCGTAGGTGTTAATGTAGTTGAACGTAACACAAACTTGCAGAACATCGATGTAGCTGAACCCTCTGTGCTTGATGGCTTGCAGTATCAAGTTTTGGAGATGCCGCACGTCGCCAACGAATCCGCGCGCGACGAACGTTGCGTTGCTAACGAGGGCGTGGGCAATGGGGTTCAACGGTGGGACTATCGCGCCGAAAGGCGTAGACTTGCTTTTGAATCCTGGTTGACTAGTAGCAGTTGTTTGCCCTGTGGTTAGACCGAAAACCATGTTATCGTGGACGATGAGGGTCATGTTTATGTTTCTCCGGATGGCGTGAGCGAAGTGATCCCAGCCTTCATCGTAGCAGTCGCCATCACCAGAGAATCCAATGACCTTCAAATCCGAGTTAGCTAACGTTATCCCTGTCGCTACTGGTAAAACCCTGCCATGAATGCTGTGGAACCCGTTGATGTTAACATAGTCAATCATCTTTCCATGGCAGCCTATGCCGGATACTAAGACCGCCTGTTCTCTGTTCAACCCTGACTCAACTAAGGCGCTCTTGACGGCTGTTAGGATTCCGAAGTTCCCGCATCCAGGGCACCAAGTGCTCTTCTTTGGAGTCCCCAGATCCTTGATGGTGGTTCCCATTTCTAGAGGACCTCCTTGACCTTATCGGCGAGGCTCCTCGGATTCCAAGGCCTCCCATCGTACTTCAGTATCTTGTGATCCATGTCCTTGAGAGTATATTGGCGGATGACACCTGAAAGTTGAGAAGTCAGGTTATGCTCGACAATTACTGTTCTATTCGCATCGTTCAAAGTTTCCTCAACCGTGCCGGTCGGGAAAGGTTGCATATACACAACTTGGAGATAATTGACCGAGATGTTCCCTTTGTTCAGGAGTTTCATTGCTTCCCTTATTGGGCCCTTTGTCGAGCCCCACGAGATAATAGTCGCATCAGCTTCTTCAGGCCCATAGAGCCTCGTCGTCTCGACATTTCTATCTTCCAACTCCTGTGCCAAGTAGCCAAGTTTTCTCATTCTCTTCTCCTGCATCTTGACGGTGATGTCTGAGCGTTCAGTCGTGTATCCAGACTCATCATGTTCGTCTGAGTTAGTGCGGACGATTGCTCCCATCGTTCCCGGAATGACTCTTGGAGATACGCCTGTCTCCGTGACCTTATGCCTCCCATATTCTTCTTCGCCCTCATACTTATCCGTGATTATCAGGTCTCCTCTCTCGATCTCGACTCGGGTCTGATCGAAGGGATCGACTGACATCTGACTCTCAACAAGGTACTTGTCCACGAGGATGATGGCTGGAATCTGGTATTTCTCAGCCCAGTTAAAAGCCCGCATAGTCTCATAGTAGCACTCTTCGACGTCTCCGGGAGCTATTACAACCCTTGGAAACTCACCTTGTGAAGCGTGAAGAACGAACCTCAAGTCGCCTTGCCCAGTGTAAGTGGGGAGCCCAGTGCTAGGTCCGGATCTAGTTCCCATCGCGATGACAATTGGGGTTTCAGTCATGCCAGTCATGCCTAGGCCTTCAGTCATGAGACAGAAGCCACCCCCTGAAGTGGCTGTCATCGCTCTGACCCCAGCAAAAGATGCTCCGGCAGCCATGAGCACCGCCGCTATCTCTCCTTCTGGGTGAAGGACGATCATCTTGTAGTCTCTCTCTTTCTCGGCCATGAAAGTGAGGAGACCCGTCACGGGGGTCATAGGGTAAGCCACATACAGCTTACACCCAGCGCTTATCGCCCCCGTTCCTATTGCCTCATTTCCAGTTGGAAAGATCTTGTACTTACCTTCTGCCTTGATTCTCTTCAGTCGGTATTCGAAGTCGTCCTCAAAGTTGTCCTTGGCGTAATCGTATCCTCTTTGGGCGGCTTTGACGCTTGCTTCCGCTGCCTTCTCGCTAAAGGTGTCCCTTAAGACATCTTCCATTACTTTGAAGTCATAGTCGACGAGTTTGATGGCAGACCCAAGGGCAACGGTGTTTCTCGATATGAGGTCCTGTTTCAAATCCTCAGTGACAATCTTCTTCAAAGGAATGGGGTAGAACTTCACATCCTTTCTTCCAACTTGCTGGGAAGCGCCAGGTAGGTCATCTGGGTCATAGATAATTCCGCCTCTTGGAGCTAGTTCATCTTTGTGCAGCATGACTGTCTCAGCGTTCAAAGCTATGAGCAAGTCAACGTAATCAGTCTGGGAGTAGACCTCATCATCACTTATCCATGCGACGTAGTAGTTGTGTCCCCCCCTAATCATAGACTGATAGTCGTTCGTGCCAAAGGCGTTGAGTCCTCCGCGTATAGCAGCCTTCACGATAAGATAGCCAGCGCGAGTGATACCCGCTCCAGCTTCTCCTCCAACCAAAATAGATAGTTCATTGACCTTCATACTAACCTCACCAGACTCGAGTAAGATCGACCTTCGTCGATCAATCGACGAGGTCGAAACAGTATCTTTTCATTGTCCCTCTACCACTCTTCCACATTGGGAAACTGAGTATGGAAAGTTCAGGCAAATATAAAAATTTGTTCTTGTCACACAACGTAAGTGGCATCATATTTTCTTTGCATCGCATTGAGAGAAAAACTTATATTGCTCCACTCGATATGTGTTACCGAGAAGGAAAGCGGTTACATCTAGTGAAATCAGCTCGAAATGGTGAATTGAATTGAGTGACGAGACTAGTAGAATACTTCTGGGCTTTGGACTGATCATTGTGAGTGTTCTCATAGGCGTAATGCTGTTTAGCGTGATTCAATATGGTTCAAATATAGGTTTCTATAACGTTTTCCAAGCTCCTTCACTAGAGCAATACGGTAGCACAACAGCTTTTGCCAGCATCATGCTCTTCGCTTCATGTTTCGTTCTCTCGATAGCTCTGCTCGCGTTGCTGACGCAAGGGGCGATGATCAAAGCCGCCAAGAAACTAGTGGCAGGATACTTTGCGCTAGCGGTAGCACTGTTCTTTGCGATGGGTGTTGGCGGCGTGATGATAGGGCTACTCATTTCGCTGATATCCCTCATGTTGCTTTACCAGTTCGCTTTGAAAAACGTCATTCACAGGATTCCAGCTTCAGGGATTGAGGAGAACGTTGGCTCTGAGGGGACAGTGGTTGACGAAATAGACGAAGATAATGGAAGGGTTAAAGTGGGAGACGTGATTTGGTGGGCGACCTCATCCGATGGCTCCGTCATCGAGAAGGGAGAGAAGGTTCGAGTCGAACGCGTGAGCGGGGACAACCTGATTATGGTAGTGAAGAAGGTATCCTCTAGGAGGCCTGGAACAGCAGGGCAACGAAAGTGTCCCTACTGTGGAGGGAGAGGTCCAAAAGACGCAACATACTGTCCTAATTGCGGATCCTCATTCAGCTAGTCGATCGGATAATGTTTCATGAAAGGCGAAACCGGTACGATACTTGGTCTTTCTTGACTCCAAGAGACTTCTATAAGTGTGTTATCAGTAAGGGCTGCTCCTGTTGTGAGCGTTAGCGTTGCTGGAGCGCTTTCGGTTTTCTATCCCTAAA
>JAUQYT010000367.1 GCA_030587605.1 Candidatus Njordarchaeum guaymasense | reverse complement strand
TTCAGTGCCTTTAAGATATCGGTGGGAGTCAAAGACGCTCCCGATGTCTCTCTGCCAGGTGCTGAAGGAACACATGAAGGGGCAACGAAGAAAACATGAATGGGAAGACCCTTTGTCTCTTTGATAGCCGTCTTTAACGCATTCATCCCAGCAACATTGACGACCTCATGTGGGTCCCACATAATGGTGGTGGTACCATGTTGAGTAATGATCTTGGATAATTCTGTGACTGTAAGCATGCTACTCTCTACATGGAGATGTGCATCGATGAATCCGGGAATAGCATACATTCCTTCTGCGTCGATCACGTAGGTATTCTTCCCAATCGATTCGGAAGAGTTTCCTATCGACGCTATCCTGTCTCCCTTTACAACTATATCAGATTGATACAGTTCACGGGTATTTACGTTGACAATCTTCGGGTTTTTGATAACTAGATCGGCCGCAACTCTAGCCAATGCCGCTTGAATGTACTCGCAGACTTTGAATCTCACCAATCCTCCATCTTTTTCATCTGGAACCGAAAACCCGAGAGGTAGTACCATTACCATTTATATGTATGTTCTTATGAATCTTAACTACTATGCAGTCGTTGGTCAATCTGCTGAGGGGATTGAATTGGAACTGAAATCCTTGATCGAGATCACTCGCCCACACAATTGCCTGATGGGTGGGCTGACATGCATAGTAGGAGTGCTTGCAGCGAATAGGACCTACTCACTTAACTTAGAATATCTTCCCCCATCAACATTTCTGTCAGCTTTCCCCATGTTGTTTCCGTCCAGATTGATCGAAACACTCTTCCTTACCTACCTTACTTATGTGTTCATTGCTGCCGCGGGGAACACTATCAATGATATCTATGATGTCAAAGTCGACAAGATTAACAAGCCGAATCGACCTCTACCACGTGGAGCGCTAACACTACGGCAAGCCAAGGTGCTCACTGTGGCATTATGGCTTATCGGTGGCCTTCTTGCATTCATGACAAGTCTAGTAGCTGGTTTCATAGCTTTAGTACTTGCCGCACTGGGGTACGCCTATGCGGCAAAGGTTAAAACGTTGGGTGCTGTCGGAAACTTTGCTGTTGCCTCGAGCTTTAGTTTCGGAATGTTCTATGGAGCAGTAGTTGCCACTGAATCTAGGAAGTATTTTGTTTTCCTAAGTGGTGATTCCCTCTTCTTTCTTCCACTAATAATCTGGGTTTATTACTTGACTGCCACATTTGTGCTATTTGGTAGAGAGGTCATCAAAGGCATAGAAGATCTTCCTGGGGACAAGTTGAGATCTGTCAGGACAATTGCTCGTGTGCACGGCGTGAGGATTGCAGCTATTATTGCAGCTATCTCCAATACGCTAGGAATATTCTTCTTTAGTATTAGCTGGTTCATGGATCAGATGAAAGTAGTCACTCTTCCAATAGTCATTGCAGGAGACTCGGCAGTACTCGCTTCATCAATAATAATTCTGAGGAGATATGAAAAGCCAAGGGAACAAGGCATGGCAAGCTTGTCTGATAAAATAGGAGGATTCTGTGGGCTGATGGAATTCCTACTCGTGAACATTCTTTGAGTCAGCACAGAACCTATGTCCACCAATGCTATTTTCTATTAAGGGAGCCTGATGTGGTTTTCCCGAAATCTTCGATTGTCTTCACAGTCATTCGTAAGACTCTTGTTGCCCATTTGGCTTGATCTAGGGTGCCCTCTCTACATGACACTGTAAGATTATTGCGCAACCTTCGCAATCGTATAATTCTCTCGCCTCGAAATGATACTCCCTTCGACTTCAATTTGGAGAGTTGTTCTTCGATAGTCATAGGAGCCTCCAACCTGGTAGGATAAAGTTGAAGTAGTGTTGCCACTACTGCATTTTCCACACCAGCGTCGCACGATTCTACACATGACTTGTATTTTCTTTCTCTGAAGAAATTCAGAGCAGTCTTTAAGAACCGGTCAGCTGAGTCAGGAGACTCATCCTTTCTCGCCTGAGAGGGAAAAGGAACGGGGTCACTACTTCTTATCACGCAACCGTTTCTGTTTACGTTATTGAGTGTTCTGTAGCTAAGCAAGGCATTCAACATAGAGCCTATGTGTTTGTAGGTTGGGGCCAGCTCAGCTATGAACAGCTCACAAAGTGTCGCCACAGTTGTGTTATCCATTAACCTATAGATGAATGTGGCTAGCTGGAATTCAAAACTGCTATTGTCGAGAAACGTTGGAAGGGACTGCAATGTGCCAAAAACTAGGTAAAGAGATGCAGCTGGCAAAAGGTACCTCTCACATGTAGAAGGAAACAACAGGCAACACACACAAGTGGTCAAATAAAACAAGAATCCCGCGAGAAGAAACCTGTCAATTGCTCCAAAATCTGAAGAGATCCATTTGATCATGGTAAGAGGCAATATGCTTACGACTGTGAAGTCGACCAACAGTAACAGAATTGATGTGAGGGAGCGGCTTCTCCAAACCCTCATCGCCGTAAACAGGGCTAGCAGCAAAGAACTAGCTAAAAGGACGACACCAGTGAATTGCAGTCCACTCTGATCCAATTATATAGACCCTTTGTACAGTCAGACGGGAACTTAGTTAAACACAACTAATGCTGTAAAATTCGCTATTCCTTCTCCTTCTCCTTCTTGGATTTACCAGAGGGCTCTGTAGTCTCAAGTTCCTTCTTTAGCTGTTCAAGTTCCTTTTCGACTTCCTCCCTCTCGGCGCCCTTGCTGGCTGATGGGACCTTCGGTAACTGACCTGACTCCTCCAGCGCAACCTCGGCCTCCAGTTTCTCAAGCTCACCGTTTACACTAGAATCTTCCTCACGCTCTCCAAGTCCCGAGCTAAGTATCTCAGAAGTCTGTTCAACTTCCCGCATCAGCGACTCTGTCTTTGCGATCTGTTCAACTGACTTCTCTACATCGACGAGCTTCTGAGCCTGCGACAACTCTCTGGCTGCAAGATCAAGCGCCTTGTACATCTCAACATCATCAGAGGCGCTCTCAATTGCCTGAATCGAGTCTTCAAGACTAGCTCTCATGCGATCATACCTGTTCATTAGTGTTTGATATCTCTGCCACCTACCTAGATAAAACTTCGCAGCCATTTTATTCCTGTGTTTAACGCTTTCCTTCGCTTTCTCATAGTATTCTACTGCCTGCCTCTCGAAGCTACGGCTTCTGAAGGTCAGTTTGTTGACGCTTGACCTTATCTGCGCAACACTCTCATCTTTGCTCCTCTTCTTTCCAAAGATTCTTGCAATCAGGTCACTCAAGAACGTCACCTAACCATCTGATTATCCGTGTCCTTGACGAAATTGTCAACTATACGTTTGACTCCTTCAGTTTCTTGATCTCTTTTTCAAGTTCAGACTCTTTCCCCTTTGGTACTGGGAGAGCTGTTGTGGCCTCAACCTCAGCGTCTATCTGCTCCATAGCCAGGGTGATATCTTCAGGTGTAACAATCGTAGAAGCTATTGCTCTATCGACACCGCTCTCAGTCACTTCCTGCGCAAGTTCCACATGCTGAAGCTCTTTCTCAATGCCGTTCACCATCTCGGCGATATCAGGAACGTTTACCGCCACCCTCAGGTCTTTAAGTGTTGCCTTAACACTCCCTAGGATTCCAGCAATGTCCTTAGCCATTTGACTTTGACGTAATCTGAATAGCATACCTTCGATTCTAAGCCTATAGACGTCAACCCCTAGGGCCCACTTTTGGTAACGCAAATACTGTTCAACGTACATTTTGAACGCAGCATCGTTACCTTCTTTTCTATATTGGAGAGCTTTCTCCCTATTACGCTTGGACTCAACTTCAAGTTGCCTGCGCTGGAAGTCCAATTTTCTGCAGAAGATGTCCATATTCACAGTTAGGCGTCGATAATCCGTTCCCTTAAGCCATTGACCAAAACGCTTTAACGCAGAGGGCAAGGAATCTCACCAACCATATCAAGCATATTCCACAAAGTTATATCTTTTCCCACGAAAGAAGGAGATATGCAGTAGACACTTGGGACTTCTGCGACAAAAACCTTTTGGATGAGCAAGATATTTGAGAACAAGAAACATGACTATTCCAGAGAGACTAAAAATGGTCTCCTACCGAAAACTGTCAAACTGTATGAACACCATTTTCTCGTATGTCAATCAGCAAGTGAAGTGAGTCAAATCAAATGAACAGAGCTGCAGCGATACTTGCAGGGGGAGAGTCAAGCAGACTCAGGAATAAAGCGGTGACTCCATTTGCTGGAAAACCGATGATTCTTCATGTTATTGAAAAGTGCAGAGATGTGACAGATGAACTGCTAGTGATTGTTAATACGCGGGAACAAGAGAATGATGTTAGCCGGGCGATTGGAGAAGTGGAAGGGCTTAGAATAGTCCTAGATAGGTCGGAAGAATTTCTAAGTCCATTACTTGGTGCCCGTACAGCATTTGAAAACTCAAAAAGCAAACTAACACTCCTGCTTCCTTGCGATGCACCACTTATTAAGACATCAGTACTGGATTTGCTCTTTCGCATGATCGATGGATGGGATGCTGTGATTCCAAGGCATCCAAATGGACACATCGAACCACTTCACGCTGTTTACAGGACGGATGTCTCACGTAAGCTTGCCAGAGATGCTATCTCCTCAGGTAAGAGGTCTATGAAAGATCTTATAACAAGACTGAATGCGCTCTACTTGTCTACGAACATCATCCAGCAGCTGGATCCGCAACTGGAAAGTTTTTCAAATTTGAATACAGTCAATGATCTGAGAAATCTAAAGAGTAGAGTTGAGTAAGACTACCAAAAGGTGTTGATATGACAAATAACAGAACGTGTAAAGACATCGAAATAATAGGGGTTGAAGGAATACCAGAGATAAGAAAAGACGACGATCTGTCGACAATAATATCTGAAGCCGCTGAGAGACAGGGAACTCCCCTCAAAGAGGCTGACATAGTCGTCGTAACCAGCAAGGTCGTATCACTCGCTGAAGGGAAAGTATTGGATCTAAGAACTGTGGAACCTTCGTACTTCGCAAGGAAGATATCGAGGGAACTGGACAAGGATCCGAGACACGTAGAGGTGATACTAAGGGAGGCTAAATCCATTGTACGGATGTCTCAAAAGCATTTGATTGCCGAAACCAAACATGGATTCGTGTGCGCAAATGCAGGCGTCGATAAGTCAAACATCAAAGGGAAGAATAACGTTGCCACGTTACCTGACGACCCAGATCTTTCAGCAGGAAAAATCAGGGAAGGGATAAAAAAGGTTAGTGGAAACAATGTGGCTGTTGTAATCGCTGACACTTTTGGAAGACCTTTTAGAAGAGGGGTAATTAATGTCGCAATAGGAGCAGCAGGACTATTGCCCATTCTGGATCTGCGCGGAACAACTGACATGTACGGCTATGAACTTCGCGTCACCCAAATAGCTGTCGCAGACGAGTTGGCAGCGTCAGCTGAATTGGTGATGGGTAAGACTGGTCGGATACCTGCCGTCATAATACGTGGCTACGGATATAAGGAGAACGAGAACGCAACGGCAAAGGAACTCAATCTACTGGAAGAAGAGGACATATTCAGGTAAGCGATGCAGATATGTCTAAACCTATTTACCCATTAACATCGAACAGTATCCTACGATGGCATCTGCTGAGCCTTGGGTATCGTAGGATGTTGCGTATTTTACGAGCTCTCCTCTTGATACACCAAGCTCCTTTGCAGCAACGATCGCTGCCGCTACAGGAGCATAGCCACACATTGTCATACGTTTCTCTTTGACAAGCTTAAGGAACTTCGCTTCATCAAGCGCTTCAATGGTTTTGATGGCTTCCCCATCGATTTTTCTTACCCAATCTAGGACCTTGCCGATTGGGGACATCCCTACGGGGGCATAACCATAGTTAATCCCATAGTGAGTCATGTCAGTGCTTGCGATAATAACTATGTCTCTACTTGTCTCCTTTGCTGTTTCGGCTATTCCCTTACCGATCTCGGTAGATGTTTCCAAATCCCCTAATGATGTCGCTATCGGGACTATCCGCAGCTCATCACCATACAAGGATTGGAGAAAAGGTAATTGAACTTCCAGGGAGTGCTCTTCTTCGTGAACCGACGAGTCGTCAGCAACTACATCTGCATGACTAATTAGAACTTCAGAGAACTCCTCGTCGATTCGAACAGCTCCCAACGGGGTCCGCCAGATACCTCGCCTCATCACGCCCACGCCAGCACCAAACCCATGAACTGGGCCTACCAACACGAAAGTCTGAGGAACCCCATCGATCGCTATCTGATAATAGAGAGTGGCAGCAACAGGTCCAGAGTAAATATATCCAGCGTGTGGAGAGATGCCGGCTACGATCTTCCTCGGACCTGTTAGATTAACCTTAGGACTGGCACCTGGACCATACTTGCTCGTGTAACACTTTTCAATAATGCTTGTCAATGATTTACGGTCGCCAGGGTAGAACCCGATGGCGCACGGCATTCGGATTTGCTTACTTTCTTTTCCATGTTCTTGGAACAACCCTCAAACCTCCGCTTCTTTGAGAATGGGTCAGAGACTGCTTTAGGCATTATTACCCTAGGTATTTGAGATGGACGATGTCTAATTTACTTTTTGTTTAGCTCAGAGGTAGGACTGTCAAGATCTATGTTGCCTGACTTTCTTTGATGCGATAATTCTTCTCTTCAGTTTGGATCCACATATTGAGCAAACACTAATGGTTGATGAAGGACCATATTCCCTCAGGCAACCAGTGCAGACGAATCTCCACTTGTAGCGGCGGCGAATACCTCTCTCAATGTAGGATTTATAGGCAAGACCTAGTATTTCAGCTACATTCTGTAAAGCGTAATCGTCAGTAACTAATACAGGATTATAACCCATGCCCTTTAGTTCAAGTGCTAGAGCTAGCAAGGATCTGTCAGTTCTTGAGAGAGAAGTTTCTCCAACGTTTTCTGAAGTTTCGTCAACTCTTCTTAAAATCATTTCGTTAGGAGCTCTCACATCGATCGAGGCTTCATCCATGATAGGAAGGTGAGTAATAGGGTCGACCAAGCGATTAGATAGCTCATTCAGGACATCAGGCGTTGTAAACTTTACCGCGTTTGTCATTTGCCTCATGAAACCACGCAGTATGGCAGAAGTATCCAGCACCAATACTAGTTTACCTTGATTCGTCTGTCCCGACTTCATGTCTTGAGATGCACCAGCCCTTGTTTACTCACGTAATCGGATTCTCGAAAAGGTAGCAAGGTAGACCGTTGATAGGCAAGGGATTTCATTTTGTAGAACCAACATTAAGTCTACGTTTCAACCGCTCATAAAAGTTCCATCCTGTGCGTAGGATTGTTACTGTCGTTTGAGACTTTCTGATCTTGACTTCCTTGGCCCCAGACAAGCGATTCTGATATGACCCGTCAACCAATGTGGTTAATTCACTCTCATTGATAGGCTTAATCGTAATTGTAGAACTAGATGGAACTACATACGGCTTGAAACTTGTTGAAAGAGCGCAGATGGGCACTATCGTTATTGCTTCTAGACGCGGATCTATGATGTTGGCGCCAGCGCTGAGAGCGTAGCCAGACGCTCCAGTACTAGTCGATACAATAACGCCATCCAGTTTGTCCTTGGCTATAAGAAACTCATCAACGTAGATTTCAACCTCAACCGCGTGAGTTGGGGGCGGAACACCTACCCTAAACTCATTCAGTGCTAGGGGAGTATCGAAGTTGCTTTGTAGAGTAAAGCATTCGTCTTTCAAGTATTCGCCTTTCAGTAATTTATCCAATGCCTTAAAAGCGACATCCCAGTCTGCATCGCAAAGGAACCCTACTGTCCCCATCCTAATCGGGAAAATCGGGACTCGCCCATTCGTGATATGAAAAGCGCGTAGTACCGTTCCGTCGCCGCCAATCGTTATCACTAGGTCGGTAGCGAAATCATGCGTAATCCCCTCCCTAACGTGTAAGCTCTCGGCAAGACTTTCCTCGAACTTAATTTTGATTCTCCTATTCTCTAATCGCAAACTGATTTCCTTGGCGAGTTCTATTGCTTCGACTCTATCAGTTCTAGAAACAATAGCAACGCTGCTAAACAAGCCTTCACATCACCTTGTGTAGGTCGGTCAATTGACATATCTTTTTCCGTATTGAAGCCCAGTGAACAGCAAGTACATCAATAACTTAATACTTTTCCTCATGACCTGATTCCCAAGTTCCATAACCATGCCGTCGACAGACCCGAAACTCTTAAGAAGGATGTTAATTTTAACCATTTGATGATCCCGAGTGTCTATTTGAATTTGTGTGTCAATTGATATTGGGAAGTGACTGTTTTGAGTAAGAAGCCTGTGGACGCTGGAAGTCTAAAGGAAGGGAACTACGTGATGATAAATGAGGAACCCTGCAAAGTAGTTAGCATTGAAAAAGGTAAGACTGGTAAACACGGTCATGCGAAAGCCCATATCGTGGCCATAGGAATCTTCAACAACGCTAAGAGAAGTTTGGTGCTACCTGTCGACTCCAAGGTCGATGTTCCGATAATTGACAAACGGACTGCTCAAGTAATCTCAATGGCTGGGAGTACTCTAATGTTAATGGATATGGAAACATACGGAAACTTCGAGGTCAGCAAGTCCGATGTCGAAGTGGCAGAAAGCTTAGAAGTGGGAAATGAAGTGGAATACTGGGACGTTATGGGGAAGAAGAAAGTAATGCGAAAGAAGAGTTAAGTATGTCACAAGTCGCCTTTTATCAATACATATCTTACTGACCGAGAACCGCCTTTTCTCACGCCCCGAGAACTTCCTCAATCTTCTTGGCATATTCTCTTAGGATACGAATGACTAGCCCAAGGTTTGCTTCTTCAGAACCAGCACCAATGAGTAGAAGCCTTGGTCCCGCACTTGTAAGAATTGTATAGCCACCAGCGCCTCTAACGATTACCTCCCAAAGCGGGGCTTGATCCATTTTTTGAACACTCATTTCGCCCATACTGAGCAGGGCTGCAGACAAGGCGGACAGCAAGTCGGGATCGACATCTCGTCGGGCGAAAAAGGCAACTCTTCGACCTTCCTTACTTATCAGGGCTATAGCTTCAAGATCAATATCGTAAGAGATCTTCTCGAGTAATTTGCCTATCCGCTCTTCCATTGACTTGTCAAACAGGAAGTCTGCCGAACCGCTCAACAAAATCACCCCACATAAATGTTATATGTTGTATTCATATCCTTAAAGAACTATTGGTTCAAAGACATGGGGGAACGTGTTTCTTTGCCCATCTTTCAGAAACTTGGAGAAGCGCTCCATACAGCACTAAAGAAGTTGACCGGGTCAGCCATAGTCGATGAGAAGGCCGTAAAAGAACTCGTCAGAGATATTCAGCGCGCGCTACTTCAGTCAGACGTTAATGTTGAGCTAGTACTTGAGTTATCTAAGAGAATAGAGGAGAGAGCGTTATCAGAGA
>JAUQYT010000349.1 GCA_030587605.1 Candidatus Njordarchaeum guaymasense | reverse complement strand
CCAAAATCATCCAACTCAACCTTCTCTTTTAGACTGGTTGGAGTCTTTGGGTCTATGAAAAGAAGATAGGCATAGATGAACCCTGCAAGGTAACCCTTGAACGTCAATCGGTAGTAACGCACAGTTCCTCTGAGATTGCCCTTTACAAACTCTCTTTGTTCTATCAAGTCCAAGAAATGGGCGTCATATAGCTCCTTGACTTTGCGGTAGAGGGTTGCTCTAGGAACTCTGTAGGCCTTTGGTAAATGTTCTGTTTCTTTCAAAACATCAAATTGGCTGCGTGGTTTGTGAAAAGACAATAGAATTGCCGTCTTACGCCTGTCTGGTTCACCGAAGACTCTGGCCAGACTTCTTGCGTCCTCCATAGTCAGTTTGCTCATCTTGCCACAGTCCGATTCTCATGAGAATGAGATATTCTTGGTGATACGAGAATATAAACACCGTGTTAGAGAGTATTAGAGAAGGGGATAGCCATTGAATAAAGCTGCAACGGTCAGCCTTCCCGAGTCGATTCTCAAACTGGTCGAAGAGTTAAGACGTAAGAGGAGAGATCCAACCCGCTCTGACACTGTGAGAGTTCTCCTTCTTCAAGCTCTAGCCGCAATGAGCTACATCTCCAATTCCGAGAAGAAAGCCCTCGGCATCAAAACAAAGGGTGGTTCCCAAAATTGAGACGTACAACTTTGCGACGTACACTCCCCCGGGAGAGTGTACAGCACAAGCCCGGACGAGTTCCAACCGCCATAAATCAGCTAATCAACATCACATGCGCATCTGCCCAAGTCGGTTCCTTAGTCGTACGGGAAAAATACCGTGACCAACCGATGCGTCCTCAACTGCACCTCTTACTGCAGAGTGCGCCTGGACTATTGAAATCCACAATCCTTGAGGAAGTGGGCGCGAAACACAACGTGACGCCATACTCGTACGTCACCTACGCCGCTATGATAGGCACAATTGATCCAATAAGTGGGGACCTTGTTCCTGGACTTGTCTGGCAGACAAGAAAGAAACCTCTGCTACTCGACGAATTCAGAACTGGAGAACGCGGCGACACAGGCTCAATAGACGTATTACTCGGCGTCCTAGAATCCGGACGGTATAAACGTAAGGTCGGCCAGCGAACTCGACCATTCAACGAGGAAGACGGAGACCTATTCTATCGTGTGAAGGATGGCGAGATTGAAGTCAAAACTCGCTTCCCCTGCATAATAGCTACAATGAAGAACCTCGACAAATGCCAAAGTGTGAAATATGAAGCGCTGACTCAACGTTGCGTCCCTATACGATTCGCATTTACTCCAGACGAACTCGACGAGATTATGCAAGGGAAGCCATTCTATAAGTATCGAAAATATGAGGTGCGAGACGAAATCACGATTTCGCGACATGATTATAAACATGTGTTGGACATTGCCAAGAAATTCAGGTTCAGCAACCCAGACTTCCAACAAATCTTCGCGCGAGCAGTGGGAGACCTATGTCGAATAACCGCGATCTTAGACTTTATTGATCTTCCCCTGTGCCAACTTGTCTGTTATCTGAAAGCTGGCTACAAAATCGAACAAGCACTCAACCTGGTAGAGAAAGACAGCGCTAATTGGAGAAGATGAAATTGGATAGCAGACTAGCTCCCAGGCTTTATCGAATGACACTAGCGACTCGCTGGTATGACGAACTGGCTGAGAAAGCTAGATGGTTTGAAGCCCATTTCAAAGTCGCGAGATACGGCAGCATCCATACGGTTCGAAGGAAACTGGCTCAAAGAGGAGTGCCGTTCTTCCAGAGAATAATCCAGCGAAGTCATGGAATATGGATTCCGAAACATGATATTAGGATCTCTTTCGAACGCGAAGAGCCTGCCGCCAAGATTGAATCAAAGATGCAGATTGAGCTGCGACGGATGGAGTTTCGCGGCAGACAACGTGAAGCGATTCGTATGCCTTCTAGGGTGTTTGGTTATGCAAAGAGGCGTCGGAGACGTAGACGTCGATAAGGTAGGCGTCCTTAAGATCGATAAGGACTGCTTCGTGGATGGCGACTGGTTAGAAGACTACATACGTTTGATGGTTCACGCCTGTCGGTTCCATGGTGTAACCGTTCTCTCTGTGAAGGTGTGTCGCAGTCGTGTCAAAGGATTCCATTTGTACATTGAAATTAGCCCTGCCATTGACTCTGAGCTAGCGAACAGGTTACAGTGGTTGCTAGGCGATGATTCAGCGCGCGTGGACTTCAACCGTGCTCGCATAAGGTCTGGACTGAATGAGTGGAACAAGCTCTTCGAGGAACCTAGAAAGAGGCTCAGAACGATCTACAAGCACACGGATAACTCCTTTCGTGGTAGATATGCATGAAAAATGGCTCACGGATGTGTTGGAATAGACTTTTGTCTACTCTACGCGTCGCGGCGCGTTTCTGTATGGTCTTCGCCGTCGATAAACGGCTGTATATGCACTTTTGCATTATTTGGATAGCTGTTGATGCTGGTGGATGAATTGTTTACGCGAAGATATACCGTTACAGTGACGCAGGAGATGCACAAGATGTTGGATGAAGAGCGAAAGAAGCGCTTCTTAGATTCGATACCTGAAACAATACGGATGATTCTGAGCGAATACCTCTCGAAGACTAGGAGCGTTACAAGTGAAACTTTACGTGCTGACAAGGATAGCGAATATTTTCAATAACAAATGAAAAATAAACCTCATAACTTGGATAAGACGGGCTGCTCGACTTCTTGGGCCAAGTCTCGCGCCTGCAAAACAAAGATGGGAAATGCAAATTGAGGTTTCAATTGTACTTAGATTTTCAATGGTTGTTCAAGTATTGTCATTATGCTTGCGATTCGGTCACGGTCTCTTAATAGGATAGTCTCAAGGGCTGCCTGGTGAGCCGCCCTCGCGTCGATGTCCTTCTGCATATAGCACACTAGCTCTTGGACTTCCTTGAATTTCACTCGCAATTCATTCTCCCTATTTGGGGTCTTCTCTAGCAGTTCAAGGTAGTTGAGAGCTGCCTGTACTCCGTAAAGAGCTAAATCTGGCGAGACGACAATCACCTCGCTGGTTGTGCACAATTTCTTGGGCACTTTGCTGGTGACTAGAACCCCTACTTTGGCTCCTCTATTTCGCATGTCCTTCTCAAGTTTCTGTATCCAACCGTTTTTCCATGTCTTTCGATCCTTAACTTCAACCAGTATTCCTTTGGCCTCAATATCACCTCTATCTTTGACAAGTTTCCATGTTTCCTGTGGGAACGCTTTCTGAAGACGCTTTAGAAAGGCTGTCTCTGAGAGCGCACCTTTTACACGCGCATTCATATTAGCGATCGTATTCTGGCATTCTGCGATCTGTTCTTTCATCTTGTTGAGCTTCTTCTCATACTTTGCCTTATATTGGGCTTCCGCCGTCTTCTGAACCGCCTCAATAGTCTCGTTAGCTCTTTGCAGCGCCTGTTCTAGCTTCTGCATATCTCTGTTCTTCTCAGCAATCTTCTCAGCGAGCGCCTGCTCAAGCTTTTGCATATCTCTCTCCTTCTCAGCAATCAATCGTCGAGTTTCCTCGTCTTGGCGTTCCAGCTGTTGCGTGTACTCCCACCGTAGTTCCTTCCGTAGTTCTTCAAGGTCAACCTTTATCTGCGTACATGCCCCCTCCACCCAGAAGGGGCATTGTGTCAGAGCGATTTCTTTTCGCAGAGTTTCCATATCTATCACCTCCTGCCTTTTCTCGGCAGGCAATAGTATGATGTGGTTGCATGCGTTTCAGTCAAGTTCTAGACGAATTGTCCATATCTGACCTAGACGAAAGAATCAATACAACGTCTAGACGATAGCTATTATTGATCACTTTCCATCTAGTTAGTTAGGTTGATGGCTTTGTCCTCAGAAATAGATGAATTAGAATCAGTTGAAAAGATACTGAGCGAAGTCAAGAAGAATGCAGTAGAAGTCATAAAAGATTTGTCGGAAGGAATTCAAGGATACAAGGCTTTTGGAGTCACTTCTCTTCTGATGTTTGTTCTTGTTCTCTACTTCACCTTCGACAAGGTCATGGAAGCGTATCCTTTGATCCAGCGTTTTCTTTCCACATCACAATTCGCGTTGGCTACAGTAGCGATAGTCCTTTCCGGCGTTTTTTTGGCGGCGTATTTCGCATTGCTCTATATTGGTGTAAAGGCTCTTCTACACTATCGACATTTGAAGAACAAGTATTCCAAACTTGTACACCTGAGCAAGGAACTAGAGGGGCAATAGGTGGCCGAACCGTATCCCAGCGCTCGAGTTAAGGCGCTCAGATTCTTCAACGAAATAGACAAGAAAGGCGGCAAAGCGCTTAGGTGGGACCTGTATAAGATAGCTGGAAATGAGGCGAATCTGAATAACTGGCTACAGAATTTCTTTCTTCATCACGACTTTCTAAGAGAGATTAAGCAAGAAGGGCGTATCTACTACGAAAAGACCGAAGCTGGGCAAGAATGGCATCAGATCATTCTAACAGACCGCTTCTTGACAGCCTACAGGCAAATCAGCGGCAAAAAGCTTAGACCATTTCTATGAGTTCAATAGAGTAGATCCTTTGCAAATGTTCCTTATAGATGCATACATCAAGGATTGCGCCTTAACAGCATGCTGAAAGAAAACTTTAGTGCCGGTCCCTAAGCCTAGTGTGTGTGCGCGCACCAAGGGAGGCACCGATTTAAGCTTTCATTGTGAAAAGAATAGCAGCATCCAACATGCTAACAACACTCCTAACGGCATTCCCCACACAAATGGAGGGAACTTGAATTTCAACACCAAATTCTTCCTTTCAGCATCGGTTGAAGTCAATGGTTGATACTCAATTTTGAGTTCTTTCAGCTTGGCCTCAATGGATTTCATTCTGTTGATGAAGATCCCATTTACCATATCGTTCCTAAAGAGGAAGATGATCCAAACAAGGTAAAGAGCGATTGATGTTGCTGACAAGGAATACATGTGAGAACCTGACAGATGTTCGGCGATTGCAGTATACGCGAAAATCAAAAAACTGACGGGAACAAAAAAGGCGCCCATAGCATATGTATTCCGGTTTCTTTGAGATACGTTTTCCCAAAGGAATTGGTGTTCTTTCAACTTAGATTCTACTTCTGCTTTCAGTTTCTCCTCTGGAGTCGACAAGTCTATTTCACAATGATTTGCTGAACAGAGAAAATTAAAGTATTTGGAAAGATTGTGTGCGCATCAAGAAGCAATCTTTTCTTTTGGTCTTTGCGAGCGTAGCGAGCCTGTCGAAAAGTAAAGAGGGGTTTTAGGGGATTCCTCCCCTAACAGAGGGCCAGAGGAGAAAAGTGTGTGTGTGTGTGAGGTTTGGTGCGGCCGCCGGGATTCGAACCCGGGTCGTTGGCTCTCTTCGGGCTGTTCTTGGAAGGCCAATGTCCTAGACCAGGCTAGACTACGACCGCTTTGGTTTCTTGCGTGTTCTATGCTTCTTGCCATTTCTTGGATTTGTTTCTGGCCCCGATTTTTGAGCATATGTGTCGTCTTGCTACTTCTGGTTTTTCTCTCTTATGGTTTTCTTTACAATTTTGTACAGTGTGTGGTCCAACGCCGCAGTTGCCGCAGACGGTCAAAG
>JAUQYT010000292.1 GCA_030587605.1 Candidatus Njordarchaeum guaymasense | reverse complement strand
CTAATGGGGGAAGCGAAGTCCGAACCCACTGGAATTTTGGCTTCTGGACAATAGAGTAATCACGAAGACCACTGTACCAAGTAGCGCCAAGGATCACTACATAAGAAATATTTACCATCTATCGCAATATATCTCAAGAAGGATGAAGTTTTGGTTAGGTTCTGGCTTCTCTCAGGAACCTTGGAGAACTGGAAGCGTTCGTTGGGGGAAGATAAGCATCTCTGGGCTACTCGTGACAGCCGCGTACTAAGGCCTATAGTGCATCAAGTCTCTACGGGTGACCGATTGATCTTCTATGCAACGGCCCCGGTTTCCGGAATCATAGGCTTTGGAGGAGTTCTGTCCGGAAGGTTCACCGGGACTTCACCTCACTGGCCTGATGAGAAAAAGGCTGGGGAGGTACTATATCCGCATCGCTTCAAGCTCTCGGTTATCCATGTTCTCAATGAAAAGGAGTGGATAAGTAAGGCCCTACGGTTAGATGAGGCGGGATTGAGAGCCCCCATTTTCAGGTCTCTCAATGGTATTGGGGAAGACTTGTTCAACGCTATGGTAAAGGCATGTGAGCAGAAATGGGGGTTGGAGGTGGCCTCAAAGATCAAAGAGTGGAAACTCTTTCGACCGGTGCTTCCACCTCCAGAGGGCGAGCATGATAAGATCATGAGTATGATCTTCGAGATTGGGAGGCTGAAGGGGCTGGTTGTCGAGAAGGAGTATCCAATCGACAACTTTAGGATTGATGTGGCGTGGAAGAGGGTTGCAAAGGGTAATCCTCACGCAGCCTTCGAAGTTCAGATCGGAGGGAACTTCTTTGAGGCATTGACGAAGCTTAAACACGCATGGGATATCTGGAGGAGCGTCCCAATCCTTGTCACAACAGACGAGTATGCAGACAAGGCTAGGCAGATAGTCGAAGGCTCCTTCCATGAGATACGCCAGCAGCTGAGAATAATCGACCCAAAGGATATTGGCGAACTACACGACGCTTGGAAGAAGATTGACGAAATAGAGACCAGAACGACACTATCACAAGTCTAGGGGAATAGAATCCAAACTGCTTTTTGACAAATCCTTGAACCCCTCCAGTTGTTTCTCGTAGTTGTGCGAAAAGCTGCTTGCTCTCTCTTCGTTTTGATGCAAGTCATCTGGCATTTTGCTCCATGATAAACCAACGAGAGAAATTGGATTTTGCTTTCTGTAGCTTATCTATTGCTAGTCCTGATTTGGAAAGCATTATTAAGTCGAGAGGTTGCCGTAATCAAGGCTAAGGAATATTCAAGGCGCAATGCCTAAGTAGTTCACATAGATTCGATCCATGTTCGTGATAGAGTCCTTCAACATAAAGTGACACCTCCCTGATGAACTGAAAACCACCGAATACACCACTAGACATATCGCCAAGAATCGGGAATCTTGCGGATTGCTTTCTTATTCCTTCTCTGACTATTGCCTCGCACGCAGTTCTTATGATAGTATCTATTACGAAAACACGGAGCGAGGGCTCTCCCATATCTTTGTGCTTCTTATACATAGGGTGCATTGTATAAATTGTAATGATTCCTGTCTCAGAATCGTATTCTGATATCACGGGAAGTTCTTCTGATGAAAATTTGAAATCGCTGAACATTCCTTTAATTTCCCTTCTCGAAACGACTTCAACGTTCACGGTCGCCCGTCTTTGCCTGTATGAAGCTATCACTGTGCCTTTTGTTCCCACTCGGTTGCCCTTCAAAGGAACCCCCAGTTCTACAACTTTTTCACCTATCACATTCAGTCCTGGCAAGATCCTCATATCGCTTGGACAGTGAATGTTGGGAGTAGATGATGTAAAAGTTACTTTGTCTGGCATGTCTTGCTTAATCAACGCAACGTCAATTATCAAATCTGTCTTCTTGTCTGCTCCATCTGGGATCGTTACGTTGTCCGGTATGAATGCAAAACCATCTTTCGGATTCAATATCGGGTTCTCTATAACGGTTACATTCATTTCTTCTGTTTTTCCGTCATGCTTTGCAGTAATTGTGGCTTGAACGCCGCATTTGTTGCCCAATATTTCTATTCTTTCTCTGATGAGGCCTGCGATGGCTTTCGTTGAATCTACGAATATCATATTGGGAGTCGCTTGGATTGCAGGATCGCTAGTCGCTATACTGATTGGAGATCCATCCGGAACTACACTTGGGAGTATGCCCAAACCGACAACCGTAGTCTGATACTGGACTATCTCAAGGTTTTCGTAATAGAATTTAAAGAAGTCTGGAGGTTCTGGGGCCGTCCAGTAGGGTGCGATCGGCAGAACTATGATGTCTCTTTTTTCTTTCAATTCCTTTCTTGCCATAGCATTGAATTCGTTGATAACTTTATCGCGTGCGTTTCTGGATTTCATCATTGATTCTCTTAGTTTTTTTCCTGCTTCTCTCTCGCTGTCAACAATTTTTTTGAGATGCGTTTGAATTTCAGATGTTAGATCTTGAATGAATGGGTGATCTGGATCCAGTCCCATTCGTCTCTTTTCATCTATAATCGGTTTTTTTGGGTCAAACAATTTTGCGACTTTAAAAGCTTGAGCCTCGATCTCAACTTCACCATACAGCTTACTCGCGTATGAATCAGCGTCAAATCCGAAGAGAGAACAATGAGCCACGGCGTCTTCGTTGTAGACCACTGTGAGGCCACCTTCTCTGAATTCACCAGACTGTCCCAGCCTTCTATCAGCTTTCTTAATCATTATCTTTACAGGGAAATTCACTTCATCGTATGAAACATAGCAT
>JAUQYT010000113.1 GCA_030587605.1 Candidatus Njordarchaeum guaymasense | reverse complement strand
CACCGACCCTTTTAGTTGACACAAAAATGGTTCTTTCCATAGGAAACACCTAGCTTTCTTTATTTCTTGCTTTGGGCTAGCTTTTTATTTGGCAACACACTGTAGTTCTCTTGCCTCCCCTTTGATTTCCAGTAGTCCCATAAGAAGGGGAGTTCGGCGATGATACTCCGTTTTGGGAGTGAGAGCCGACTGTTCATGCGCACATCAACTACAGTTCAAGTCAATTCTTCGCTCTCTTCCTTGCAAGAGCCTTTCTGAACAGAATCTCTGACTCAATGTGGGTCGTTCTGCATCGCGGTGTCTTGACCAAGTGGCATTTGGGCGCTGCTATATTGGTCACATTTGGTGGTGATCTAACCACGAAATACCCTGGCGGAAGCTGTGAGATTCTGGAAGCGAATTCTTGGAGATCTCTCGCCTGTGCCTTTATGGCCGTTTCTTCAAGATTGCCAAATATCTTTGTGCCGATCATTGAATCTGCTGTTTCGTTGAAATCCTCTGGAGAATGAGAGACTAGGACTAGACCCGCTCCTGCAGCTCTGAAGACTCGCATTGTCTCATTGACCGTACGAACCAATAGTTCTTGATACCCTGGTTGTGGTTTGCGCGGGACCATGTAATGGGCTTCGTCCAAGATTTGCATAAGATACGGTTCCCCAGGGGTTCGGCTTTTGAAATCCAGCGACTTGAGCAGCCAATGCAGCTGAAAGATCATCCTGAAATCAAAGGGAACTCGGCTAACAGAGATTATATTTAGTCGGGGTGGACGCATAACTTCTTTCTCAATGAAGTCTGTAGTGTCAGGCCTATCGAATATTTCGGATTCGTCCATAGCCAAAAGATTCCGGAGTATACTGTCAACTGTGCCCATCCAAAGGCGAAGAACGTCAAGCATGATATGCCTTCCAGTGTCTGATCGCGTCCACTCCAACATTCCATTTAATGTCGGTTCTACATGATTTTCCCGCGCCCAATCGCGAAATGCATTCAACACTTGAGGGAAAAAAGCGACCGCCTGTTCTGAGGGATTGGGCATGTATAAAGCCGCAAGTCGTGGTGGCACAAGATCCCAGCGAATTGAAAACGGGCTTAAGTATTTTCCAAGTTCATTAATGTCGTATCCTTCTTGCCTCAGATATGTGAAATTCGGAGCATAGCTGGGAAGATAGTATATCTTGCAATTGGAGATTCTGAGAGGACTAAGCCCTAGCTCTTCCCAGAATCGTATGTCTTCTTTAGCGAATCCGAGTTTAGCAGGATCAGCTTCGAATAGCATCTGAGCCATTTCATCTTTGAAGTCTGGCGCATTGACGACCCACTCCCAATCGTAAGCGCTCTCGGTGAGAGTCTTGGCTAACACGGTCTTCCCGGAGCCTGGTCCTCCGAATACCGCAACGCTTCGGAAAATGGCATAGGGATCAAGCAAGTAGGCGAATACTTTCTCTGATTCGTCGTCTTTGAACTTGACAACTTCCATACCTTGGACTAACGCTCCAATAGTCCAGCCTTCTTCTCGGAAAGCATATATTATCCTCATCTCGTTCTTTGTGGGTAATACGATTGGGCACCCGTAGGGTAGAGGGTTGATTATGGGCAGTAATGTTTGGCTCTGTTCATCAACAACGCCTATCAACTTCAAGGTACATGTTTGAAACAATTCTGGGATTATGTTCCTGATATTTCTTGACCAGTTGCTGATTAAAGGTTTCAGGTCACGGTATCCTGCAAACTGCTGGTCCTTGACGCCGGGGGGCGGTTGAAGACCATGCTCGACAATGCGAGCCGCCACTTTGCATCTGATGTCGTACTTTTCCCCTTCGGTGGAGTACAGTCCAATAATCACATCAGTACCAAGGCATATGCCAGCGTCCAAAGCGAAATTTGCAACCACTCTCATAGATTCCTGGGTTATTGTTGCTGGATTCATTTCGCTCGGAGTGGTGAAGCCGATTATTTTTCGTTCGCCTAAGGCAGATACATGTTCATTCATGTTTTACATTCTCCCATATGCCTTCCATGGAGCAGATTCAACTGAAATCATTCTTAGGTGACGGCTCAACTTAGCATGAAGCATTTCTCTAAACCCTGAAGACATTGAGAATTGCTCATGAGCCTTTGTCTGGTGTAAAGGGAGATGACCTCCACCGTTTTGGTAACTGTCTGCAGCCACTAAATTCGCTATCTGCGAGCCATATTTCAGGTACATCCAGTAAAAAGTCTCAATTCGGAATACCAAGTTTCGCGGGGTTAGCATCCAGCAGAATGCTACCTGGTTTTCCTTGCTTATCCTAGGATCACATTCTAGAACCCAGTGAGAACGCACAAAATTGCGTAGGTCCTGTCTTTTTTGCGACATTCTCGACCAGTAGAAAGCCTGATCATCTGTGAACCCGTCCAAACCACAGCTACGTACTACGCTTTGCATAGAAGGCCGCTTCACAACGAAAACCACTAATCTATCTTTTCTTTCATGTGCACGACGATAAAGCATGCCAAGGTCATCAACTTCCTTGTGACTGTGTGTTCGGAGTCCTCCATCGACTATTTCCATTTTGATCTGAGGCAAGGTCATTGCACTTTGCATCGCTGAACGCAATTGAGCTTGCATAAAGCTGCCAGATAGCTTATCAATCTGGGTTTCAACATAATTCTTCGACGACAACAAATACACTCTTTTCCGAAGCGAGGAAGGTAAGTACGGGTTCAGGACTGATCTATCCCTAACTACTAAAGACCAATCTCGGGCAACTTCTTTTGACCATACCGGGCATTCTGCCCATGTGGTAATCCAGCCGGCATTGCTGATGAGAATGTCATATGAGACTTGAGCCCAGCGCCAATACCCTTCATCAATCCCTACCACTGGAAAACGTCGATTCTCAATCAAATCGTCTACGTGAATCTCAGTCGCGATTTCGGATTCGAGGAACTCTGGTTTTGCTACAACTCTGGAGTCTTGGCGACTGAGTAGCTCCTCTTCGCTTTCGTGTAGAGGAGGAATGCTCTGATGAAGTACCTCGGGCTTTAGGACCCTTGAAATATCTTCTACTATCTCGTCTACCGGAAAGAACACCATCCAGTAGTCCCCAGAATGCCTTCTCCTTAGCATCTTATAAGCTTTTTTGCCGTGTCGTATCAACAACTACATTTAAGCATCGAGATGTTCGGAAACAATTCGGATGATCCAGACATTAAGCGGCAAGGCGTTCTCGTTTGTTTATCAGAAAAGTCGAGTGCAATTCCATACTAAAGGAGCGCGTTGGCAGATTACTGCATAAACCCGTACATCGGCTGCGAACACGGCTGCAAATACTGCTACGCCGAATCATATACTACTACTTCTTTTGGATGGTCGTCTTAAGGAAACGCTTTTAGATTATTGTTGTCCTTTCAGTTTGTTTGGCGATGGTGCCGGGGTGACAGAGCGGTAAAGGCGAAAAGCCGCCCATTGTGCCGGCCTCGAGATGTAATGGTTTAGGGGCTCAGACCACGCGTGTAAGCCGGTGGCGCTTTGCGCCTCAAGGGTTCAAATCCCTTCCCCGGCGCTCATTCTACCAGCACAGTGAAAAAGGCTTATATGTACTACTGAGCAGATGGTACTACG
>JAUQYT010000170.1 GCA_030587605.1 Candidatus Njordarchaeum guaymasense | reverse complement strand
AGGCGCCCTGACGGCTGGACCGTTGGTATCAGTTATAAAGGAAGCAATCAAATCTGCAGGAATTGATGTCCCTGCGACTGTAAGAAGGCCTCTGGCACAAGCAAGTCCAAGACAGATCGCGAAAGTCAGGCACATCATGTCGAAAGTTAAAGAGAAATAGCTGAGCTCTCATTATGGAGAAATGGCTAGACCCTTGAAGACTGGTCTACCGAAATCATTTTTGGGGACCAGCTTTAGGCGGTGCTGCACTTGGCGATGTTCTAGCCCAGTCGCCTGTTCCGCTCACATTTTCGCCATCTATCTTAACATATCCGTCTTGTTGAAGCTCCTGCGAGTATCTCTTTGCTATGGCTATCGGTTGACCTATTGTTCTGGCTATCTCGCCGAAGGTTAATGTGCCCAGTTCCTTAAGAACTGTTAGTATCTTGTACTTGGGTTCCTTTGACATGACCTTAAGCACCCTAGCGACTTCCTTGATCTTGCTATCGACCTTCTCTTCCGCTTCTTCAACTAGGCTTCTCAGGTCTTGAGCTTCTTGTTTAGCTCTCTGATATGCGGTTTCTAGCTCCATTGCCCTGCTCTTCGCTTGTACTGCCCCTATGTTTTCAGTTCTCAGTTTCTCGACTTCTGCTTTCAGGGTCAGGTTCCGCGCATCAACGTCTCTGAGTCTTACTTCAGTCTGCGCAAGCTTTGTTTCTAGTTCCATTAGTTTCACGTTTTGCTCTTCTATCTTCTTTCTCTTCTCTCTGTCGCTTTCCTCATATGCTTTTAGACTGGCTTTGATTTCACTTGTTTCGACTATTTGTCCCCTTAATCGTTCTATTGTTGATTGTTGGCTTTCGAGCCTACCTCTCAATTCACTTATTTGGACTGCGGTTCCTTTTGGTGTGCCTGCAACTTCAGCCAGATCCTTTTCCACCTTTGCGATGGTGCCCTCAAGGTCGCCTATCGTGGCTCGCTGTTCGTCTATGATCGTGTCGCGTTTCGCTACCTCCTCCTTGAGTCCCCTTATCTGTTTCTCCCTGACATCCAACTCGTCTTCTAGGCTTCTTCCGTGGGCTCCGTAAATCTCAGCCTGTTCTTTGATAGACTCCATTAGGCCTTGCTTGGAACTTGTTAGATCCTCCCTGAAGCTCTTGAACTTCCCTATGAGTTCCTTAGAGAATGATTCGAGCAGTGTCTCTTCCATCTTCTTAACATCAGTTACAACCACTTCAGCAATAGCGTTCTCAACCATGGGAGCGAAGGCTTTCATTCTCAGTCTTTCAGTGAGTTTTCTCGCAATCTCTGATCTGAGGTCGACAAGTTCCTGACGGAAATGGAGTAGCTCCGCCGAAAGGCTTGCCGCTATTCCTCGCTCAAGAGATGCCACAGTCTTGGCCATTTCATCGAACTTGTTGAATATCAAATCAATCCCAGGAGCAGTCTTCTCTTCTCCACCCTTCGCAGCGACTTCCGCCGAAACTGTCTCATCAGCCAGAGTCAAAGGTTTCCTGGAGGACACTTGCTTAGGTCCCGCCGGCGCTTGGCGTGTTTCTGCTGGCGGAACCTCTTCAGCGGCTCCAGCGACTCCAGCGGCTCCAGCACCAGCTCCTTCCTCTTGCTGCTCACCAGCAGGTGAGAGAATAGTATCTACCTCCTTAGAGGTGAGTCCCATTTCGCTAAGCAAGTTCTTGACGACTTTTTCCTGCTCCTCTCTTAGTTCATCGTCAAGTTTCTTTGGTTTACCATCTTCCTTCTTTGACAATTCCAAAGCCCCCATCGATCGTTAAATATGGGTTACAGTCTACGCTGAATGATGCCGTAGGGGGTAACCACTTCTTTAACATAATAAGAGTGTGGAACTTGCCTTATCAATTTTTGCCAATGATAGGTACGGCGTTGAACCTATTTCAACTTCTATTAGAAGGCAAGTTGCAAATCTATTTCCAGCCCATCTTTGGCCAGTATCACGTTTCCTCTGAAAACCTTCTTCGCCTGGTCGACTAGTGTTTCTTCCTTTCCTTCGACAACGTGGCTCCAGTGGAAGAGGACAAGTGTGCCTACCTTGGCGTCTCTTGCTACTCTCCCTGCATCCAAGGAGGTTGAGTGGTTACTCTTTTTGGCTTTGTCAGCCATTTCCTCCGGAAAGGCGGAATCATGTATCAGCAACTTGCAGTCAGTAGCAAGCTTTATGATCGCCTTGGAGGGTGCAGTGTCTCCAGTGTAGCAGAATGAAGCGCCATTTCTCTCAAAGCGGTAAGCTATGCAGGTTGGATTATGGGTTGACTGGGTTGTTGAAATGATCGCATCAGGAATCGCCCTATAATCTCTGCCTGGAGTCAACTCACTAAATTCTATTGGAAACGTCAAGGACTCCATAGGGGTATTGACTAGTCTTAGAATGGACATGACCGTGTCTCGGGTTTTCTCAGGGCCAATTATGGTGAACCCCTCCTTTCTCTCTTCTCTTAACCACATGGCCCATAGGAGAGACGTGAGCCCAGAAACGTGATCACTGTGAATGTGAGTAATGAAGACTCTCTTTAACGGGTTTAGTGAACCAAGCTTTCTCAGAAGAGACTGGGCAGCTCCCTCTCCACAGTCAAAAAGCGTATCTTGATCAACCAAGATTGCTGGTAACGAACGGTCAGGCGAAACAGCACTACCTCCTGAACCTATCAGAGTAACCTTCAAGGTTGACCACTCTCAAGGTTGGTATTCTGTCAAGTTTTATTAACTACATTCCCATGTCGTATATAATAAGGCTACAGTATATGCCTCCCTATTCCATTGCGCTTCCGTTGGAGAAGGTAACTTTGGGATGCGAGGTGAAAAGAAGATCAAGGAAAAAGTGACTGTCATTGTTATCGGTTTCAACGCCAGGCCAATAGCTTCCTCAGCTAAGAGAGCTGAATTTACCGTTCTAGCAGTTGACTACTGGGGGGACCTTGACCTCGCGAAATCCTCAGACGACGTTGAAACTGTTCTCAGACAGGTAGCCGGGGAGCGACCCAGAGAGGAACTGAGAAAACCTGTCAGCGAGCTCCTTGTGGAGTGTGCAGAGGAAATCTCTGCCAGGCACCATGGGAAAGTTGACTTCATCTTGGTGGGGAGTGGACTTGACGACAGACCAGACTTGTGGAGAAGACTCGGGGAAATAGCGCCCATACTAGGGAATTCCACGGAAGTCGTGAAGAGAGTCAGAAGCCGGTTCGAATTGTATAAGATGGCTTCGGGGCTAGGAATTCCATCTCCCGTTACCTTCAAGGCCTCAAGTGTTGAGGAGTGTCTTCGCGCTTCTGGCAGAATTGGCTATCCCGTTGTGCTTAAACCTGCTGGAGGCGGGGGAGGCATGGGAATAAGACCCGCGAACAGTGATTCAGAACTCAGAAACCTCTATTCGAGTGAAATGAAGCCAAAGTTTGGCGACACGATCTTCCTCCAGGAATACGTGAGAGGGGAACATGTTAGTGCGTCGGTTATGGGGGACGGGAGCAAGTGCGCCGTTGTAACCGTGAACGAGCAGCTGATAGGTTTGAAGGAACTGGGAGCAAAGGCACCCTTTATCTGGTGTGGCAATGTTGTTCCGCTTAATACTTCGATGGATGATCCGAGGGTAAAGGCAATCGCCATCGCTGCCAAGAATCTTGGAGAAAAACTTAGGCTACGTGGTACCAATGGTTTCGACTTCGTTTTGCGAAGTGATGATAGCGTACCGGTCTTGATTGAGTGCAACCCGCGTTTTCAGGGAACACTTGAATGCGTTGAGATGGCCCTTGGAATCAACCTGGTAAGCGAACATGCAAACGCATTTAGAGGCAAGTTGAGAAATAGGTTCCCCAGAGCAGATCAGTACGTGACCAAGATGATAGTTTTCGCCAAGACAAAATGCGTGGTCAGCGACATTAGCGACATCCAAGGAGTCGGAGACATATCCCCGAGAGGAGTAGTAGTTGAGCAAGGAGATCCTATCTGCACGGTGCACAGGACAGGTAACACAAGAGACGAGTCTATTCAAAATGCTAGAAATTCTGTGGGAGAAGTATACAGAAAGGTAACCGCGAAAGGAGATACTGAAGGTTCCTAAGGGAATGAAAGAAAAGAGAAGGATAGGAGAGTGACTGTCCTGTTTCATTATGCCGATATCTTTATGTCTGAGAATCTTATGGATGGAGTTATTGTCACTCTGTATCTTAAGTTAAAATTAGAAGCTCTGACATCGTTGGCGACTTGACTCACTTTGCTTAGCAGTTGTATTAGGTCTCCTCCTATCATAGCTTCTTTGACTGGATACGTTATTTCTCCATGTTCAATCTTGAATGCAGTCTCGGCAGCAACCGAAAATGCGCCTGATACTTGGTTTGCCGTATGAGCACCACTGACATAGTATGTCAGTATACCCGCGTCGATCTCAGATACTAGTTCTTCGAAGCTCTTGTTGCCCGGTTTCACTACGATGTTCGTTGTATCGATCACTGGCTCGCTGCCGTATGTTCGGAGACCGTCAGCTGCTTTCCTCGACGCGTTACCGGTGCTTTGAGTTTTGGCTTGATTAGCCCAAATAGAATCGTAAAGGAATGATTTGACGACACCTTTTTCGATCAGTGGTGTTCTTCTTGTTGGTGTACCCTCGTCATCAAATGATTGTGTGGCAAGACCCTTATCGACAACCCCGCTATCGTCAACCGAGACAAGCTCTGAAACGACTTTCTTAGCTAACTTGCCCGCAAATGGAGTCCTACTACGTATAAGATTGTCTCCCATGAACGCTGGGTGAAGAGTATTCGAAAGTAGATCCCCAATTGCGTATGAGTGCATAACGAGATCCATTGCCTTTGTCTCTATTGGTTTCCTTCTAAGTTGTTCGACAGCTAGCCTTGAAGCTGTGAAACCAACACGCTCGACACCGACGTCACCGAGGCTTCTAGCCGACTCCGCGTATGCACCACTTGAAACCTCGCTATTGTCTTTCGCCATAACCGACATTTCCAAGCTCACAACGGTATCGGATTCCTCAAGTTCCACTCCGAGGCTGTTGGCGATAGTCCTATCGTAGACAACATTCCTAAGTGAGCCACTCCCTGAATGAATACGTTTATCGTAGTTCCTTGAAGCCTCAGCTAGCAACCTTCCTTCGCTGATCAGCTCATCTGTTTGAGACTCTCTCACTCGCTTATCAAAGATCCCTAAGACCTTCTGGCAGCTACCTTGAGTTTGGAAGGTCTTGAACCTTGGGTCCTCCTCTCTCGCATGAGCTATCTTAAGCGCTTTTTCTATGGTTTCCTTTATCGACTGCTCTGAGAGGCTTGAAGTGCATGAGAATCCGATTCTTTTGCCCAAGGCTACGCGGATTCCTATTCCTGTTTGGACTTTGCGCTGGGCAGATGTGACCTCAAGTTTCTCAATAAAGCATGTGGAAATGGTGCTGCGTAGCGCGAAGGCTTCTGCTTGGGTAGCGCCGATCTTCTCAGCCTGAGCCACAGCTCTAGCACTTACCGCAGCTAGGCTACTATCACTGGGGCTGTCGGATTTCCTCGTATCGCTAATACTGCTTTTCTTGCTCTTCATCTTCAGCTATGCACCTCCTAGGACCACGTTCTGTATTCTGACGCTCGGTCCCCCATTTCCTACTGGCAAGTTGCTCTGGTCAGCCTTTCCGCAGTAGCCGATACTTGTCATTGAGAAGTCTTTGCCAACTGCATCAATATTCCTTAATGTTTCGAGTGTTAGTCCACTTAGCGAGACATCGAGAAGTGGCTTTGTCACTTCTCCTTTTTCTATCATGAAGGCTTCTTGTGCTGAGAACTGGAATGAACCTATCGTTGTATTGACTTGACCGCCCCTCGTCCCTTTCACGTATATGCCGGCATCGATGTCTTCAATTAACTCTTCAAATGAGTAATCTCCTGGACCGATGTAAGTGTTGGACATGCGTGGAATTGGACTGAAATGGTATCCCTGAGCTCTAGCTCCGCCATTTGGCTTAAGGCTCAGTTTTGCCGCGGCTTCCCTATTCAATATGTACGACTTGAGTATACCCTTCTCGATGAGCGTTCTCTTTTCAGCTGGTGTCCCCTCAGAATCGTACTTGAAGGAGCCATACCCTCCAGGGAATGTTGGATCATCGTAAATTGTGACGTTTTCGGAGCCAACCTTCTCGCCGAGTCTCCCGGTCAAGATGCTTTCTCCCGATATCACGGAATCAGCTTCGGTAGCATGCCCGACCGCCTCGTGGGCGAAGACTCCTATGTGATCAGAGTCAGCAACCGCTGTGAAGCGACCGCCAAGCGCTTGCTCCGCCTTCAGTAAGGCTGCAGCCCTCTCGGCGACATTTCTGGCCACTGATTCCGGTTTCTTTTCAAGGAGCTTTTCAAAGCCACCTATACCGCCGATCCTCTTCCGGTACTGCCGGATCTTGTCTCCCTCTTTTGCGACGGCAACGAATATTATGGTTCCCCTCGAAGGCTCCCCTGTGATTCTTGATCCATCGCTGCTCAAAAACAATGACTTCCCATGTGAGTCGATGTATGTAACGGAGGCGCTCGTTATGTCAGGGGTTTCCTTGATTATACTACTGAGTTTCAAAGTCAGCTTGATTTTCTCGTCGATGGAAACTTCCGAAAAAGCCGTCTTAGCCTCGGTTCTTAGTGAGTCTTTGATTGCCTTAATTTTAGCTAGCTTAACTTTTTCTTTGAGTTGTTCACCTGTCCTTTTTGCCATCTTAAAGGCAGCTTCAACAGATTTCATAATCTCATCGCGAGATAGGTCGGAAGTAGCCGCGAAACCCCAAGCGCCGTTTGCTAGGACCCGAAAGCCTGCACCTTCGCCGAAGCTCGAGGTTGCTTGATCGATTGTCTTGTCCCCAACTGCGATCGATGTTGAATTGATCGCTTCCCTTCTTATATCTATAAACTCGGAGCCCAACTTAGCGGAGTAGTCAAGAGCTTTCTCTATTGCATCATCCGAATCCAATTCTCGCAAAACCCCCAAAGAAACCTGGCTATCCAGTGCATTAAGTTCTACAGGAAGTACATTAGGTTCTATTACCTTTGCGGTTGATAACCGTGTGAGGTAGCTTCTCCACTTCTGCTCATAGCCTTGTTTAGGGGACTAATCACAGCTACATGTGCGGAGCGATCCAGCCTGAACCGCAGGCTTTCATCTTGGATTTTAAGCATGTTCAGACATGCGTTCACGTGGCGACTTATCCCACAGCATTCAAGGGTTCTCGCTTTCGGGTCTTTCGTAACGCACCCACATACCGCGCAGACCCTAGAAGTGTTCCATGGGTTTACCTTGACGACCTTGACCCCTTCCCAGAGAGCTTTATATTGGATGAAATTCTGGAGTTTTCTGAAGCTCCACGAATTAAGTCTTCGCTTCAGTCTCTTGGATCGTTCACTTATCCACTGGACTCTCCCATTGAAGTTGTTGACAGCTAACACCTTCCGATTAACTGCGTTGCGGATATGCCTGAGGTCTTCGATGATGATTCCCTGCTTGTTGTTCCTCGCTTGCCTGATTATGGCTGAGCTTGCCTGGTGTAGCACGGTGTTGACCTTGTTGTTCTGGTTCGTGAACCAGTCTCTCTGAATCTTTCCTACTACCCGGCTGTCCTTAGCGTACTTGGCTTGAACCCTTCGCACGCGTTCAAAGTACCCGTGCCTAGTCTCTGAAACCCTCGACAGATCGCAGCTTTCAACGATTAGCTTCCCGTCTTCTCTTATGCTGACTCCGTCGATTGAGCGTTCGTTCATGTCATACGCCACATAACTCTCGGGTTCGGTGATCTCAGTAGTCTTCGAGAAAGCCACTGAAACATTGCGTGCAGTTAGCGTCACCGAACCCAACTTGAGCGAGGCGTCCGACAGAAACTGCGCCGCCCTCCTATGCAAGGAAACATAGAAGTACTCTCTGGGCTTGATCGGTATTCTCAACTTGCCATCAATAACTCTATGGCCTTGGTTCCCCAATTTAGCCATGAGCTTCGCTGCTCTCGGCACACTAACGTCCTGCTGTCTTCTCTTCGCCTTCCGATGGTTCTTCAAGATGACTGTGGCAACCTCGATGGCTGAGAGACCGTACCAACTGTGGAGACCGAAACCGCCTAGGTGGCCGTAGACCTCATTCTGCAACCTGAACCTTGATGTCAAATTCTTCTCTAGACCGACATGGATACAATAATTAACCATGTTCCTGAATGATTCAAGGAGGCTGAGAACACGACCTGTGGGCTCGTATAGTATCTGCACGGTCTTAACTGTTCGCATGGAACTAAAAACTCAAAACTTCTATTTTAACCCACCAACCGAAGAGGTAACAGAACCCCTTTGTGAAAAGAAGAGCCTTGGTACGTTGAAGGGACACATACAATTTCTTAAATTCATAGCTCCATTCCTATGTGTGTCAAGATAACGTGATTGTATCGCTAAGAAACGTTATATAATCTGGCAAGTGTGTTCTACTGGTGGAGAGCTTCCATGAGGATCTTGGCTGTTGCAACGCGGAACCCCGTCAAAGTTACGGCGGTTGCTCACATTGTAGAGAAGCTGCTCCACGAGAAATTAGAAGTCATTCGAGTCGAGGTTGCCTCTGGCGTTCCAAATCAACCCATAGGGTTGGAGCAGACCATACGGGGAGCAGTGAACAGAGCCAAACAGGCTGTATCCTCAGTTCCGGGGGCGGAGTTCGGCATCGGAATAGAAGCAGGCCTAGTCAAAGTTCCTGAAACACTGACAGGCTACTTCGACATACAATTCGCGGCCGTAGCCGACAAGAAGGGCAAAGTAACGATTGGATGTGGTTCCGGATTTGAGTATCCTCCGAAGGTATTGAGTGAGGTTCTGGGAAAAGGAAAGGAAATAGGAGATGTCATGGAATCACTGACTGGCATAGAGAACATTGGCGAGAGGATGGGTGCCATCGGTTTCCTTTCTCATGGCGAGCTTGACAGGCAGACATTGACGGAACAGGCCATCTTGATGGCGTTCATTCCAAGGATCAATGAAGAGTTGTACTTCAAGCGCCCTGACTAGGAGGATCTTGTGTAGGTTGCCAAAATTCCCGATTAGTGCTCCGCTCCATTGGTGTGTCGAGTGTAATGTGCCAATAGTGGATGCGGGGATCTGCGCTGTCTGTAATACGAGGGGGGTGGAGTTGAGGCTTTATCCTCCGGCTGACGTGAGACCAGCATTTCGGAATGATGTGGATTTTATCCGTAAGGTAGTTGAAGCGCAGTATGGTGAAGGAACAGGCGAGGTAATCCCGTTCAATAGAGTTGTGCTGCTGAGTAAGACGCCTGCGATTGATCATCTTGATGACATTATCGTGGATGGTCGCTCTGTAGGGTCTATCGGGTTCGACTTGTTTGGCATGAATTGGGTTTTCAGACCGAGGGCTGAAGGGGCAAGAAGGATCGGGAGCAATGCAACTAAGAGGTACGTTAAGGTTAACAGCAGCGCTAGAAGATTTGTACTCAGGGGCAGAGATGTTTTCTCATCAAACATCTTGGAGATTGGTCCTGAGATCTCAAAGGGAGAACACGTCCTGATATTCTCGGATAAGGATGAAGTTCTCGGCGTTGGGAAAGTCATGAAGGACTTGGAAACCGGGTCATCAGCGGTAGCAGTCAGGGTAACATCGCATGTTGGCGGTTCCTCAGCCAGCGCGAGTCCTTCTGAGCATCCTCCTTCCTCTTCGAAGAGAGGCGGACAAAGCTGGGATGACGTGATAAGATCCAATGAGGCAACCCTTGTTAGGAGGGAGGAGAAAGCTAAGCGCTTCATGGAGCGAGCTGCGAGTAAGAACAGTGATCTTCCCTCAGCAATCTCGTTCTCGGGCGGTAAAGATTCCCTGGTCATGCTTCTCTTGTCAAGGGAGGTAATTGATGGCCCGGCTGTTTTTGTGGACACTGGTTTGGAGCTCCCGGAAACCGTTGAACACACTCACGAGGTGGTTCCTAAACTTGGTTTTGAATTGGTCGAGGAGAAAGCTGGCGAAATCTTCTGGGACAGTTTAGATGTGTTTGGCCCTCCCTCAAG
>JAUQYT010000151.1 GCA_030587605.1 Candidatus Njordarchaeum guaymasense | reverse complement strand
TCGTCGTTACATACGCATGTAATGGAAGATGTAAACATTGCTGTAACGCCCCGCGTAGAGCAGAGTTTCCTAGACACATCGATAGATCACTTGCTGTGGAAATTGCCAGGAAGGTTGGCCTCAAGTTTAGACCCGAATCGATTATGACTTTCGGCGGCGAACCCTTGCTGTATCCCGAAATAGTATGCGCTATTCATAAAGAAGCTGCGAATGTCGGGATTCCCCGTAGAGAGGTGATCACAAATGGTTACTGGGCTGAAAGCGCTACGAAAACTAAGGAGACCGCCAGAAACCTAGCTGATGCTGGAGTAAATGAGATCGATATCTCTGTCGATGCTTTTCATCAAGAACATATTCCGCTGAAGATTGTTAGAAATACGGCTGAAGCCTGTTTGGAAGTTGGGATCAAAGAGGTGCACTGGAACCCCTGCTGGCTCGTTTCCAGGGACAATGAGAACCAATATAACCGTGAGACCAAACAGATTCTGAAAAATCTTGAGGACTTGGACATAAAAGAGACAGAGGGCAATTTCGTAGAACCGGATGGGTCCGCTCTCGTCAACTTGAAGGGTTTCCTGCCGCAAAAACGGAAATTGCCTGAGGGCAGGTGTGGCGATATGCCTTATACGTATCCGCTTGACTTTGTCAGAGCAATCTGCATAGAGCCTGATGGAAGAGTTGCGGTCTGCAAGGACTTCTATGCTGGGGATGCCTCTAAGAAAGACGTTGTTAGGATTGTAGAAGACTATGACCCATTCAAGATACCAGAGATGAAAGGGATAATTGAGGACGGCATGGAAGGATTGGCAAACTTGGCAAGGAAAAAGGGCATTGACCTCGATCCAGAAGGATACTACTCCATCTGCCACATGTGTACTGATATTCGAAGGAAAGTGAACATGACTCAGAGATGAGAGCCACATCAAATAAACGATATCGATATATGGCAAGATCTGACTCAGCGAAAGCGTCCGGTTTCCGATTGAGTCTTCATCTGTTCTAGCCCAGCAGGGGACGACGCACCAAGAAAAACATAAATAACTTGTGATTGACTATGTAGATTCCTATTCAAGGGTGATGTATTTGGGGTTCCTCAAACTCGAGAAGGTTGAACCGACAGTCTTCTTCCTGAGGGAAAAGGATGAACTAAGGCAACTGGTGGAGTTGACCATACGGAATGAAGGAAAAGAAATTGAAGCTAACATAGAGGTACAGGCCGACTCCGTAAGACATGTCACTAGTATTGGAAGAGTGGAAACCGGGACAGGGATCTACAAAGTCCCGATTCTAGACATCCAGCAATCCACAACTGTCAGATTCAGACTTTACGCAGCTGGGGAGTTGCAGGACGAATCCTCTTTAGCCTGGAAGCCTCAAAGACACTGGCTTGTATACGTGATCCAAAGGGCTCATCATGATCCAGCCTACACGGACCTGATTCCGCATGTTCTCGAAGAGTACAACGGCTTCTACGACCAGATTCTCAAATTCTGCGACGAGACATCTGATTGGCCTGAAGAATCCAAGTTTAGGTTTCAGGTTGAGACATCGTGGTCTGTCCTCAACTACATGAAGAACCGACCCAAAGCGGTTGTTGACAGGCTCATAGGTTTAATGAAGGAGAGAAGAATCGAGGTTGGTGCACTTTATGCCAATGAAGTGACTGCATTGTGCAGCCATGAAGAACTGATCAGGCTGCTGTATCCAACTTTTCAGCTCAAAAGAGAATACCGCGTCCCGATCAAATCTGCCGAGCTCAACGACATACCTGGGGCGAGCTGGGGTCTCTCCAATGTCTTGGCAAATTCAGGAGTCAAGTACCTCATCGTAGCCCTGCCACGCTGGTACTTTGGAAAGAATCACCCGAACTGGGATGAGAAAGAATTCGCACCTCACGCCGGTCCGAGGGCTTTCTACTGGTTAGCGATCGACGGAAGCAAAGTCCTATTCTGGTACGGTAAATACGGCTGGGACTCAGCGATGTTCTTCGCCAACGATTACGAGCAGACCTACAAGATGCTTCCGGGGAAATTGAAAGAGTTGGAAGATCAGGATTATCTCTTTGACGCTGCAACTTTCCGTGTGCAAGGCGGACACCGTGACAATTCTCCTCCAACAATCATGCCAAGCTACATAGCCAAAGAATGGAACGAAAGATGGGCCTATCCAAAGATCATCGTGGGGACGAACAGTGACTTCTTCGACTACATAGAAAGTAAATACGGTGACGAACTCCCAACCTACAGGGGCGAGATACCGTGCACAGACTATGTATTGGGTGCAACGTCGACCCCCTTGGAGACGGGCGTGAACAGGGTCACGCATGAGAGACTGATGTCCGCGGAAAAATTCTGCACAATAGCCTCATCTGTTACGGACTATCACTATCCACATGATTACCTAACCAAAGCGTACGAGAACACGCTCATGTATGACGAACACGCTTGGGCGATGCACGATCCCATAGGGCCTGCCCAAGACTCTGCGATAAACACGAAGTGCGGGTTCGCTTACATGGCATCAGCTCTGACCCAAGACTGCCTCTCAAAGAGTCTGAACAAGATAGTCGACCAAGTCAACCTGCCTAGCGAAGGCTACCATATCATAGTGTTCAATCCATTGTCTTGGAAAAGAACCGACATCGTCTACGCAAGTTTTAGAGAACCCACCCCATGCGGCTTCCCAATGCATACGCTCTATGAGTTGCCGGAAGACTGGATGAAGGCGACAGGGGAGAAACCCCCTATTCTAGTGGCTGGTAACGCGATAGGTAGAAACATAGTCCACCTGCCATTGGAGCTGTTGGACAAGCCCTTTAATTTGATTGACGAAGATGCCCGGAAGAAGGTGCCGTACCAGATAATCGAAGTATCGGATCCTCAAGCGCCAACTCCCATGGCTGGCCACAGATACGCTCTGGCGCAAGTAGACCGTAGGTACGCCCTAGAATTAGTCTTTGTGGCCTCCGACGTTCCCCCGCTGGGCTATAAGACTTACGGAATAGCCCCATCAGATCAGAAAACGGATCTTGCAACGAATATAAAGGTCGGGGACGCATCCCTAGAAAACCGCTTCTACAGAATCTCAGTAAACCCTAGAACTGGTACGATAACAAGCATATACGATAGAGAACTCAACATAGAGCTCGTGGACAAAGATGCGCCTCATGGTTTCAACCAGTTCTTAGTCCGGGAAGTCACCAACGGAGAACAACATCCAGCACTCGAATCCAAAGTTCAGAAGGGCAAGACGGGTCCAGTGATCGGAAGCCTCATAATAAAAGGCACTGGGGTAGGATGCCCCCAAAGGACTCAAGAGATAATCATCTACGACAACTTGAAGAGAATAGACATAGCCAACAGGATTCTGAAGGATTCCACTCCGTTACTTGAGATGTACTTCGCCTATCCCTTCGACATGAAAAATCCAAAAGCAAAGTTTGAAGCAACAGATTCGTTGATAACACCTATCGAGGATCAGATACCCGGCTCGAATACCGACTACTATACAGTACAGCACTGGGCAGACGTATCCAATGGCGACTATGGAGTCACATGGACAAGCATAGAATCTCATCTTGCAGAGTTCGGCGGCTTATGGCCGGGTTATCTATCTGGGGCCCATCATGGCGTGACGTATCCCGGATACGGACATGAATGGCTGAAGCCTGGAGAGATCAAGAAGGGACACATATACTCCTATGTGATGAACAGCAACTACCGAACAAACTTTCAGCCTACACAGGTTTCGGACCTGCTCTTCCGATATTCTCTCTCGAGCCATAGCGGCGGATGGATGGACGGAGAAGCCAGAGACTTTGGATGGGGGGCGCAGAACCCGCTCATACCAGTCTCCATGAAGGGAAAACAAGAAGGTTCCTTGCCTCAATCAACAAGCTTCTGCAGCATAGACAGGTCGAATATTATTCTCGCCAACATGAAGACTGCTGAGGACAGCGACGGCATCATCCTCAGGCTCATGGAAACTGAAGCGAAGGAAACTACAGCAACCATAACGCTCCCATTCGTCGACATCTCAGAGGCCTATCTCACAAATCTAGTGGAAGAGAACGAGACGCTGCTGAGCTCTCAACGGCATACAATTACCGTTCCCCTCAAAGCCTTCAGCATAAGCGCGTTAAGAGTAAAATATTGTTCACCATGACCGCCCGAACTTCTGAGCTGGACGGACTACGTTCTGGTTGTGACTGCCTTTGAGGCTACACTGCCCCCAAAGACTAAACGACCGGAACCGTGATGCCACAACCAGTCTGAGATTAGCGCTCGTCGCACCGTGACCATATCTAGGTCAGTGTGCCCAGGCAAGTTTCTTGGCAGGTTCCGTGTATGACTCCACCTCAACGTGGCGATTCTGAAAGACAAGCGTTCCTGAGGGATAAGGCAACAAAAGAAGAGAAGATAATCAATGCGGGTCCAGATGCATATTCGATCTACATTCAGAAGATACTTTCGAGAACATGGTCGGGAAACACAGTCATAGATGTTGGCTGTGGAACCGCACACGTAATACTGGAGTTAGCCAGAGAAAAGGACGACGTTTTCTGTGTGGGTCTTGACATCTCTTCTGGTATGGTCAGGATTGAGAGGAGAAAGACAGCAAAAGTCTTCAAAAGCTTTCAAGGAACATACGGAGCGGAAAAGGAATGCCAATAACTTACCATTTCATATCCTCGAAGCAACAAAGCCGTGGCAGATGAACCATCCCATCATTCCATGCGGGCAAGCATACGGCTTACGGT
>JAUQYT010000106.1 GCA_030587605.1 Candidatus Njordarchaeum guaymasense | reverse complement strand
GAAACTGAGTAATCAATATATCTGTGTGGGATTTCATTGACCCAAAAACTTGCAGATTTAGGCTGTGTTTTTTTATTCTATGTGGACCGTTGGGGATTAGACCCCAAACAGGGTCAAGTCCGTATTTGTGCAGTATACACACGCCATCTTGATACTGAGACGAGAGTTCGAATCTCTCCCGGGCTACCACTGCCTAAGCATGACTTTATACTTTTTTCAGGTTGACTTTCACGGATTTCTTTGAGCATCTGTTGCCGCAGAGCTGTGGCCAACTGTACTAGTTGGTGATTCTCTATCTGACTGTTGTCCATCACGGTTCTGTTAGGTCGCGCTAGGGCATCTCTGGTTAGAACCTCTTCAGGGTTCAGTCCCCATGCTCTTATGATCTCCTTCAGCGCGTCGATCTTGCTGAGTCTGGTTTTGGGCCTTATGCTGAGGTTTGACGCCATGTAGATACCCCGCAGATATTCGATGCCTTTCATTTTGATGTCGTGATAGGCGCTTATGGTGTGGCCCATCATGTACTCGATGTAGTCTGCTTGTACGCCTAATGCAGCCATCTGGGTCCTGAAGAATTTTCGAATGCTATGGGCGCGTAGGTCATAGCGTCTTCCGAGCGGATTGTTTGTTAGCAGTCCTGCTTTGACGTAGAGGTTGTGAATCACGGAGTGCAATCTTCCCGTTGTTATGGGCCTTGGGTGCTTGTATAAGCTGTCCCGTATTAGTGGCGAGTCGTCGCGAATGTTTTCAGGTGGCATTCTGCCTGTCGGGCTGCCTTTTCTCCTAGTTTCAATGTAGGCTCTCAGATAGTCCGCAGCTTCTGAATTCAGGAAAGTGTCGTAGTCGTGGTATTTGCCCTTGGTGATTTCGGCTTCAACGTGTACGTGAACCGGTATTGTCTGTCTCTCAAGGTCGCGTTTGACGTGACTGTAGCGAAGCTTTACGAGAGTGCCTATGCGGAATCCGCCGAGCGCTAGCATGGTGATTATGGTTCTTTCGCGTAGGTCTGCAATGTCGAGTAAGCGTTGGAGTTCTTCGGGCATTGGTGCTCGGTCCTCGTAGACACTTCTTTTTGGCAAGCTGTAAGGCAGTTCGAGTTTGAGTCCGCTGCATCGGAATAGTGCTTTGACGCCCTTGACGTGGTTGCTTACGGTACCAGGCGCTAGGCTTTCGGCTTGGAGGTTAGCTACGAAGTCATCCAAGAGTCGACTTGTTTGTGCGAGTGCCTTCTGTTTAGGATCTCCATCACGGTCCTGGCAGTTCTTGACTAGTTGATCTGGCTTGGTGTTGAGCCATTTGCTGAAGCGGTGGACGCCATAGATATACTGATACAGTGTGGCTGTGCTGCCTGTTCTGTGTCTGAGCAGATGTTTTGCAAGTTCCAGAGTGCTCGTGTTCTCGAAAGTGAGTGTAACGAGCGAAGGCATCTTTGTCAACAGGCTTTCAATGACGTATTGCTGGAGTTTTTGGTCTGCTGCATTCTGGGGTTCTGGCAGTGCTAGGGTTAGGGGGTTCTGTAGTCTGTAGCCTCGGGAGCTTTGCGTTATGGTTACGGTTTTCATCTGTTTGCTCCCGTCCTTTCTTCTTGCTGAGTTTTTCGTCTCTTTGGTTGAGACGCACACTCAGTGCCAGTACCACTGGCTTCAGTGGAATTTAAACGCCCGTCCGAAAAGCATGGTAAATCTAGTGAACGAAGCTCCAGAATACAACTTTTCAGTATGATGACTCCGCTTCCTGATCCTCTAGGTAGCTGAAGGCACTGAGGAGTCCTATCATGCTCAACTAGGATGATCTCTCCATTTTCACGGGCTAACCAGCCAATCGTCTCACGCTCTACAGCCTCCTCAATAGGATTGGGAATGTTGCGATAGAGAACATGATCCTTGTATCGAACGTAGACGACAGAGCCCAAAGGAACAGCAGCCATAGGCTTCCCAGCTTTGTCTATTTGAAGAATAGCTCGTCCCTGACGCTCTCGTTGATCCTCACGTATTTTCTGGCATTGCAGAAGGCCAGAATACGAGAAAACAAAGGATCTGCCTTCTTGTCGAACTCCTTCCTGAAACCAAGTCTGCCGATCGCTACTCGAACTTCAACTAAGCCGTCGTTGCTGAGCACTTGATAGTAGCCTTGCTTGTCTCCGGCATAGCCTTCAAGTGTTTCCCAATCTTCAACAAGATTAACCAAACACGACTCACCTCTAAACTATGTTACTACAAGAGTTTAAGACAATTCTGGCACCGCCAAGGAACACTGTTCTTTGCGAGACTCTCGAGGGAACAGTGTCAGAAAGCAGATATATCCATAATGGTACTCACGGAAGGCATAATGACCTACCAATAGTCATATAACCAGAAAGCCTACAGAGCTTTCTCTGGAGGAATCAAGATTTCTGCTTCAATCTCAGAGTTGCTGAAAATCCCATTAATTTGGCGGTCATTTGATCTTAGCCCAGACGGGAAGCATCTCATCTACATTTCGAATGAAACAGGAGCCCTCCAGCTGTATTCTCTGCTTGCCAAACCTGCCTCAAAACCGATACAATTGACTAAGGGAAGAGATAATGTGCTTCGAGGACGCATATCCCCAAACGGAAACAAAATCGCTTTCCCTCAAGACAGAGATGGAAACGAGAACTTCCATATGTACCTGCTTCCCATGGAAGGTGGGGAGCCTCAGCGGATTACAAAGACTCCTTACAGAATGTACGGTGATTATGATTGGCACCCAAACGGCAAGGAACTCGCACGAAGCGTTGCTTCCATGAAATCTTGCGGTTTGGAGACAATAAACACGGAGACGGGAGAATGCTTCATGTTGAAAGACCATACTCTGCCAATCAGAACGGTGCAATACTCTCATGACGGAAAATGGATTGCCTGTGACATCCAAGCAAGTCCGAAAAACGAGCAGATTCTGATCATCAACAGGGATAATCCATCGGACACTTTCGTCTATAGCACCAAAGAAGACTCATTTGATCATGCTCCTTCTTGGTCGTCGAATGACGAGCAGCTGGCTTTCACAAGTGATGCAAAGGGTGTTCGCGAAGTCGTTATCCAAGAATTCCAAGGTGAGGAAAGAAGATTCCTGGAACTGGATGAAGAGGAGGAAGCAGTGGATTTCATTCCGCCAACCTGGAGTCTTCGCGGTGACAAGGTATATTACATTGTTGGCAAACACGGTCGAACAGCTATTCATGGACATCCAATAGACGGAAAGAAGGAGGAAACTTTGCCTTTTCCCGAGGGCACGATAGTTTCTTTCAAACTAAGCAGAGAAGGGAAAATTGCGGCGTTGCATTCTTCGATGACTTCTCCACGCGGAATCTACATATACACTGCAGGATCCAAGTCCGCCATTCCTTTGACCCCAAGAAACTACAGCTTTGACCTTACAAGACTCGCCAAACCACAGTCAGTCTGGTATGAATCCTTTGACGGTCTTAGAATTCATGGGTGGTACCTGCCCGCAGTATCTGGAAACCCTCCCTATCCTGCAGTAGTCTGTGTTCATGGAGGGCCATGGGGACAGGTTTTTGATAACTGGTCTATGGACACCGAGATCATGCATTGCCTCTCGCAGAGCGGGTTTGCCGTCTTTGCTCCCAACTTCAGGGGCTCAACCGGGTATGGAGCGGCTTTCCAAAAGATGGACGTAGGCGATTTGGGTGGCGGAGATTTGGAAGACGTAATATTCGCGGCCAAGTGGCTTCGCAAACAAGCAACTATTGACAGCTCAAGAGTCGCGATTTACGGCCATTCTTACGGGGGCTATATGACTCTGATAGCTCTAACAAGGAAGCCGGAGGTTTTTGCGGCGGGAGTAAGCCTTTCTCCGGTCACAGACTGGTTAGAGTCGTATGATTTGGAAGATGCCGCGTTCCGCTTGATGGATGAGATGTTGTGGGGAGGCTCTATTCCAGAAAAAATTGAACTGTTGAAGGATAGGTCTCCGATTACTCACTTGTCCAATATCAGAGCTCCTGTCATGATTATGGCAGCAAAAGAGGATCCAAGGTGTCCATTTCAACCAGTTGAGAAATTCGTAAAGAAACTTGAAGAGATGAATCATTCGCATGAATTCACAATTGAGGAGAAGGCTGGGCACATTTCGTTTCTAGTTGACTGGAGAAAGAAATCTCCCTTGGTAAACGGCGTCATCAGCTATCTCAAGAGAACCTTGGCATAGCTAAAAGAGCGCGCGCGAGAAAATTAGATTGCGAGAGACAATTCTGAAATATGCAAAGAATTCCACTAATGTTTAAGGGAAGAAGTTTATGTCTCATTGGACAGAAGATCTTTTCGTGAATCATCCTGAACTCTTTGTCAAAGCCCTAGAAGAGCGCGTTTCGATTGCGGGCCATGAGGCTGACGTCTTTCTGAAATATCTTGATGAGGAGGGATTCAAGCCTCGAAGAATCTTAGACCTAAACTGTGGTATTGGCAGACATTCAATCGAGCTGGGAAAAAGAGGCATGAGTGTTCTTGGAACGGACCTGTCGCCCTACTACATCCAAATCGCCGAAAAACGTGCCAAGAGTAGTCATGTCGCTGATAGAGTGCGGTTCAAAGTGGCAGACATGCGCAGAATCGGTGCAGTGCTTGCTCGACAGAAATTTGACGGTATCATTAATCTCGAGACTTCCTTTGGATATTATAATGATAAGACTAATGCTGACATTCTACGCCAGTGCTGCAGTCTTGTCAGGTCTAGAGGGTTTTTTGCCTTGGAGATCGCGAATAGAGATTGGATTGTCAAGAACTTTCAGCCACAAGGAATTTCTCGCTATGAAAAGCTGATACTACTGGAAGACAGGACATTTGACGCAAAAACTTCACGTGCGAGAACCACTTGGACCTATTTAGTTCAAAAAGACGACAATAACTTCGCCTTGGAAAAGCAGGTTGCAATTGATACTCGTCTTTGGAGCGTTCACGAACTGATTGACCTTTTCGAGAAAACAGGCTGGAGATTCAAGGCAGTGTATCCTGGATTTGGGCGAGACCAAGGAGATGTCCCACCAACGGAATTCCAGCGTTTATTTTTCATCGCCATGAAGCCCGCACTTGGGAAAAAACGTGCTACATAGAAACACTAGAACTCTTCTGCGGCCTCAACTGATTTCACTTCAGTGAGAGATAGAAAACGTATTCCTTCGGTCCTTTCAAGTATCCGCCTTCTCTGTATTCATGTCTCCTGAATGCCGCTAGTGCAGCAGGGTGGTCACCGTAAAATACTAGATCAGCATATCCTTTGCTTTTCATGTAAACCTCAAAGAAATCTAAGAATTGGTTGCTGTAACCCTTTCCCCTATAATCTTTGATCAGCCACCATTCATGAAGTTCAACAAAGTCTTTCTTCTTGCCAAGAAGCTTCCGCAATGCTTCGGTATCTTCCTTATCTCGAGGACTACCTCTGCTGTGTTCTTCACAGGTACTTTCATGCCAGACTGCATGACCTACAATCCTGTCATTTTCTCTCCAAACAATAAGCCGAGCCGGATCCTTGGCAATCAGCTTCTCATAGTAGTCAACATATCCGTCATATTCACTTCTCTTCAAATATCCTCTGAACTCTTCCAAGTCACAACCTATCTCAAACCTCAAGGATGAACCATCTGTCCAAACCTCTGATTACAGAGGCTGCTGTTCTGTTTTCTTCATTTTGTGAATCTTCTCCTGGCTGCCTAAGCTGAGTCTGGGATTTGTATCTTCTGCAAGGCTTCTTCGAGTGATTTCTTCAGATCTGATTCTCTTCTCTTCAGTTCAACACAGAGATATTCAAATCCTATGCCTAGACCTGGGTCCACCTCCTTTCTAAGCCCCAGCACTACCGGCTTGATCTTTTCAAAGATCATTATGGGGGTGCTACCCCAGACATCCCAGACTGTGATAAGGTCAACTAGCTTTCTGTAAAGAAGAACACCCACCGACTCATAGAGATTGACTACTGTAAAAAAGGTCCTGTTCATAGGGCTGTTAGTCTTTAGTAATGATCCATATTGCTTAACGTAGTCTTGGTAGTCCTTGACCGACAAATTCATGACTTCCCAAATGGCATCCCTGTATTCGCTGCTGGCACTGGTTGAATACAGCCTCATTATCAGCTCTGTTTTCCTTATTCTCGTCTGATGTCTAATCTGCCAGATGTAATAGAATGCTGCCAATGTGACGCTTGCAGAAGCAACAGCAATAGAAACAGTCTGTA
>JAUQYT010000103.1 GCA_030587605.1 Candidatus Njordarchaeum guaymasense | reverse complement strand
CTGTCCAAGATTCCAATGCGTACGGACGACCGCTAGGCGAAATGAGGTGATCTGAAACCCATACAGAATCATATCCTAGAAGCTCCGCTTCTTTAGCAATACTCGACAGTGTAGCCCATGTTGCATAAGTCGCTGAAACGTGGAGGACTACCCCAAACTGCATTTTAGCTTCCCACATAAGATACGGATGAACGGTTATTTAACGGGTTTAGTCTTTTAGGCCACCAATCATCAGTTTCATATACGTGTTAAGCTGAGCATTGAGGCATGAGAATTTTCAAACCCGTTGTTCTGGCCGTCGCAGCCCTAGTAGTTTTATCTTTACTGTTCGGGTTTGTCTTGGATGCCTTCAAGGTCACCGTTTCGTTCTCTGCAACATTCTACCTGCTACTATGTCTCGCGCAGATGGTTCACAGCCTCGAGGAATACGCGACAAAATTCTGGATCCAAATCAGGGTGACTCCACTATCTGCGTTTCGGAGGCGTTCGCAAAGTAGAGAGCCAATGATGGACCGTGCCTTTTTCATTTCCCTCAACATCATCTTGAACGCGGTCATGCTTGCCTTCTACTGGCCGATCTATCTTGGAGCATCATGGTCGTGGTTTTTCGGAGTGGGTATGGCTCTCGTAGGGGTTGGCAATGGTATCCTTCACTGCGGGACGGCTCTAAAACGGGGGAAGTACTTCTCCGGTTGCGTCTCGGGGGTTCTCACATTCATAACTGGGACAATGATCTTGGCTTCTCTTTCCGTGTATCTGTAAAGAACTGCCTATTTTTTCACGGCAGCTAGCAGGCTCCCTGTTCTATATCCCTCTAAATCCATAGTGATGAACTTGAATCCCAGCTTTTTGAGTTCCCCTACGATCCTATCCATAAGCTCCAAGTTGAAGAGTAAGCCTCGCTCGGTACTACCGACCTCTATTCTTGCTAGGTTCCCATGGTCACGAACCCGGAGTTCCTTAACTCCAGTGATTTTCCTTATCACTCGCTCAGCTGACTCAATTCTCTTGAGTCGCTCTTCCGTAATCCTCTCCCCGTAAGGTATGCGGGAGGCTAAGCAAGGTGAAGCAGGTTTGTCGTAGGTGGAGAGACCCAATTCTCTTGCTAGTTCTCTGATCTCTTCCTTGGTGATCTTGGCTTCAACCCAAGGGCTGAAAACATTTTTCTTTTCCTTGATGGCTTTGAATCCAGGTCTATGTCCACTCAAGTCACTGTAGTTTGTGCCTTCGAAGACGACTTTGAACCCAAGTTTGGCTGCATAGTCTCGTAACACGTCGAGCAACTCGCCCTTACAGTAATAGCATCGGTTCTCCGGGTTCTTGGCAAAGTCCTCGTTTGAGAGTTCATTGGTTTCTACGATGTAGTGTTTGATGCCTATCTCTCTAGCCACCTTTTTAGCTTCCTTAAGCTCTTCACGGGGATACGTTTGAGATTTGGCGGTCACAGCCACTACTCGTTCTCGCAGTACATCGAAACAGACAGCTGCCAGGGTTGAACTATCAACTCCTCCGGAGAAGGCGATTACAGCTCCGTTTTTGCCTTTCTCCTGAATGAAACCTCTCAGTACCTCATATTTACGACGCAACGCCTCTTCCATGAAGACTCATCCCTATAACAAAGAGAACTACGACTCTGGCAAGGGTCGCACCAATTGTGAAGACTTTCTGTCTAAGAATACCGCAACAAAAAAGAGAAAGTGGCCTAAAGCCAAGGTAAGAGAGGTGTTTATTCTAATTCGCAACTACCTTTGATGACTATTTCTTGACGTATTTCTGTGGCTCAGAATCAAACCTATCCTTGCATCCCTTGGCGCAGAAGAAATAGGTCCTGTCCTTATAATTGGACTTGAACTTAGCCGTTCTCTCTTTGACTTCCATTCCACAAACTGGGTCTCTCGCCATACCGTTTCACCTCCCTTCATTATTCTCGGGGAACTATCTCCAATATCAGTGCACTTACGTCCGTCTATTCTCTTCTCTCCTATTTCTTTTACTATTGCATATCAACTATTTCTGTTTTAGGTATGAGGGTTCAGTATTTGCACGCCTCAATAGGTTAGCATTCGACACCACGGTTATTGAGCTTAACGCCATACATATCTCGGCGATAACAGGGTGAAGTAGCCCAAAGATGGCAAGTGGTATCATAACGATATTGTAGATTAGCGCCCAGAAGAGATTCTGCTTTATCTTCCTAAAGGTGGCTTTTGAAAGTTTAACGGCGCTGACCAAGCCGGAAATGTCTCCCCTCACTAGGATTATGTCCCCTGCTTCAATCGCAATATCGGTTCCCGTTCCAATGGCCACACCCACATTTGCCTGAGTCAGGGCGGGAGCATCATTTATCCCGTCTCCAACCATTGCAACAATACCATACTTTTTCTGCGCCTTTTTGACCACATTCAATTTCTCGTCTGGCATTACTTCCGCGTATATATCGCTTATTCCAACCTGTTTCGCGATGGCTTCAGCGGTTCTACGGTTGTCACCCGTAAGCATTATAGTTTTCAGTCCCATGCCCTCAAGTTCACGTATAGCATCAACCGTATCCTCTTTCAGAGTATCCGCGATACCGATGATGCCAATTATCTTTTTATCTACTGCCACAACAATCGTCGTCTTAGCTTCATTTTGTAACTTTTTGAATTCCTTCTCCGCGTCAGCACTAACAGCATGCGATCCTAGCATTTCTGGTTTGCCAACGAGCACTTGAGTGCCGTTCACTGAACCTTCCACGCCCATCCCCTTTACTTCCTTGAAGGACTTGGGTTCGTCCAGCTTTATCCTCTTCTTACGGGCTTTGCTGACTAAAGCCTGAGCCAGTGGGTGTTCAGAGCCTCGCTCAAGACTTGCAGCATAGTACAGCACCTTATTCTCGGCACCGGGATTAGTGCCGAGAGCGATAATATCCGTCACTTCGGGTTTGCCCTTTGTTAGCGTTCCCGTCTTATCGAGGATCACGGCTTTTACTTCCCTTGCGGTCTGTATGGCCTCTCCTTTCCTGATCAGGATTCCACGCTCTGCGCCCATCCCTGTTCCCACCATTAGGGCTGTGGGAGTTGCCAAACCCAAGGCGCAAGGACACGCAATCACCAGGGTAGCGACTGTCGCGAAGATTGCGAGCATGAAAGTTGCTTGGCTCAAGTTAACCCAAGGCAAGAAGGGAGCAGCCCAGCTAGCCACGACCTCCATGACTTGCGTGATGGTCATCCACGAGACGAAGGTGGACAAGGCGATCAGCAAAACTGTAGGAACGAAGTATCTCGTAACCTTGTCAGCGAACTGCTGAATAGGAACCTTTGTTCCTTGGGCTTCCTCAACCATCTTTATGACTTGTGAGAGGAAAGTATCCGCACCGATCTTCGTAGCCTTGACTTTCAGCAACCCTTCTTGGTTCACCGTTGCCCCAATGGCCTCATTACCGACTTTCTTCGGGACGGGCATTGATTCACCTGTCGCCATGGATTCATCAACAGAGCTTTCCCCTTCAACAACAACCCCATCTGTGGGTATCTTCTCACCGGGGCGGACAATCATTATGTCTCCGATCTTCACTTCTTGGATGGGAACCTCTTTCTCTTTGCCCTTAACCAAGATTCTTGCAGACTTCGCTTCAAGCGTCATCAATCGCTTGATAGCTTGTGAGCTCCTTCCTCTGGCTTTCGCTTCAACATACCTGCCAGTGAGATGGAACGACATGATCATGCCACCCACTCCCGCGTAGTTCAGAATGGACGTGAAGAAGACAGGTGGCCCAGTGAGGAAGGATATCGTGGTTCCCATCATGATGAGGACATCCATATTGGCGTCCTTGTGGATGATTGACTTCACAGCTGAGCGAAGCGTCGGGAACCCAGCCCCGAAAATCACGGGCGCCGCCAGCAGTATAATGCCCAAATTGTAGATCGTCATGTCCGGCCAAACCATGCCGAGCACCATATCCGGAATCATCCAGGCAATGATCGGTATAGTGAACAGCCACGCAACAAACATTCTTCTGCGGGCGCGCTTCATCTCCTCAACCGACTTATCAACTTCCTCCTCTGATTCCACTCCGTAGCCCGCGTCTTGGATCGCTTTTCGTAAATCCATTATTGACAATCTATCTGGAGAATACTCCACTACCGCCTTCTCAGTTGTTATATTCACGTTGGCTGACTTCACGCCCTTCAGTCTCTTGAGGGACCTCTCAACTGTTGCTGCACATGAGGCGCATGTCATGCCAGTGACCTTGATGGTGATCTTCCTGATTTGCTCTTTTTCTCCTTCCTTTGGGATTCCTATCGGCTCATAGCCCGATTCTCTGATTGCGTTGCCGATTTTACCGAGGTTCACTTTGTTTGGGTCATATTCTACAACTGCTTTCTCGGTGGCGAAACTCACGTTGGCTTCCGCTATTCCTTTTTCGCGCTTTAGACGTCTCTCTATTGTTTGTGCGCAGGAAGCACAATGCATACCACTTATCCTGACTACAGTTTTCTCTGTCGGTTTCTCCTCTTGCTTGGCCATCTAGGTTTCTCCTCTTCTAGGAATCGGTGTGTCCTCGCCTCAGATTGGATTTCCCGAGAACTTCTGGAATCTCACAACTAGATACGATTCAATCCATTCATAAGAATTGTTGTAGCTATGAGCTGTTACTATCCATTTCTTCAACGTCCTGGAGAAAAAGATTGGGAACCCAAGCTACCTGTTCCCCTGGCCTCTTTTATTAGCGGAGATGGAATCAGTATTCGCTGACTTGTAGGCTCGCCGTTTATAGGATTGGCTTTGGATCTGCAACTAGAACACTCGGGTTCTTTGAGGCGCTTTTCTTCGTTTCATCTATTCTACGCTTTATCATTTTCTCGTCCTTGCCGCCTACACATTTGTCGAGGGCATCCCTGTATAGTTTGAGAGCTCCAGCAAGGCCGTCACCTACGTTCTCGTATAGAGTCAAGACATCCATGAATTCGTTGAGGCCTGTTTTAGACACTTCCATGCTTTCAAGCAAGTATCTCTCCGTGCGTTCCGGGTCTGCTTCAAAGAACTTGCTAACGGTCTCGGCTAGCTGAGGTAGATTTTCGGACATGTTAAACTGCCAGAACTGCGCTTCAGCTCTAAAGCCCAAGACCAAAGCCTCCAAGTGGCTAAGATTCATATACTTGTGAGTCTTGCGTTGCCTATCCTTTGAGGCCATCACCTTCGACTGAGCAGTCTTGAGGCAAGAGGCTGCTTTAAGGTAATTTTCACGTATAGGCAGACTGTCTCTGTAGAGTTGCATGAGATTCTTGTAAGCTGAACGGAATTTCAGTACGTCGAGCGAGGCCGCCGCCCCCATCAATGGCGTGGGTGGTGGCATGGGAGCCATAGCTCTGGACGCAGCGGCTTCCGCCTTTTTCTCCATTTGCATTTCATCTAATATCTGAGGTCTAGCTACGACTATGTTCATGCTTGCGTCGTACTCCAACGCCCAGCCCTTCATCGAAGGCGTTGACTTCGCCGCCAGCTGAGTCCAAACGGCTGCTGCAAACCTCAGTAGAATGGCTACCATGTACGCCTCGCTGGTCACAGACACTCTCTCCTTCGTCTCAGGGTCTTGGACTACTATCTCTTGGATTCCGGCTTCCGCGAAAGAGACTCCAGTGACAACGTTTTCAAGTGCCCGAGCCAGATCCATGAAGACGCTGGCAGAATCCTCGTTGTACTGCTTGTATTGCAGTATTCGACCGACCTTGTCAAACAGGTCATTGAGATTCCCCAGCGCGCGAATCTTCTGAACGATGTCGACTGACAGATCCTGCTCATATTTCTTAATGAATACCTCGACATTCTTCTCCTCAATGGCTCTGATCAAGTCTCTCTCTATCTCGCTCTCCTCACCAGTAAACCTACCTTTAACCTTGACGAAAAGCCACTTGGCAATCATCTTCGCGCCTTTCTCAATCAATGGCTTGATTACTGGACCGAGCGTGGTTGCAATAGTGGCGAAAGAAAGCGCCATAACCTACAAGACACCTCTCGCATCAAAAAAATCGATTATGATGAATCAAAGTACTATAGGTGTTAATTGATATATTAGTAGAAACTAAAAAACGTAGCGGTTAAGCAACATCCTCGTACTCGTTCCGCTGATAACCCTGTAACAGTGAAAATGTATTCAATAGAGTTATTTATGAAGCTCGCTGCTACTTGATTATTGATTGTTGATCTCGTCAAAAGGTCGGGAAGATGAGAGAGGAAGAGGAGAACGATTCTCCACCCAAGATTTGCTGTATCTGCAAGCTTAAACATGACATAAGGGTGGAAAGCAAGGTTGATCTCGCTAGAAGAGAGATCGAGGAATCTCTGGGAACGACTGCTAAAACCATAGTCACCCTTCCAGCGCTCTTCAAGAAACCTCCGTTCTCACAACTTGACGATATTGTAATTGATCGGGTGACAAGACTGCTCTACTTGGGAAAAGCTCACGGTTTTCTAGCAGAAGCAGAAGACTTGAGCAAACTAGTTAGACTCATGAGGACCGCTACTTACCTGAGAGAAATCTATGGCATAATGCTGACACAAGAAGAAAAGGTCCCCGAGATAGTTAAAGCGATAGGTTTGCACGATGTGAAAGCCGGAGTCTCTCCTCTAGGTAAGTTTATCGATGTTTCACCAAACATTCAGTTTTACAATCAGAAACTCGGTGATGGCTCGCTGCTAACTACTGTGTTCTTGATACCTGCTCAAACACTATTGGAGTATGCTGCAGAAGTTGTAAAACTGCCCTACGTCACCTTCACAAGGCAATTCACGAATCTCGACGAAAAGCTTGATAGAATGGAAGCAGGCGTGAAGAAAGGGATTGAAGAACTCCGTCAACACTTGACTCACGATTTCAAGCGAATGCCTTGGCTCGGGTTATTCAAGGAGCGCATCGGTGACTACGTTGATTGGGCTTTCTCAGATTTCAGGACATGGGGGCTACACTTCGTCCACAAGCACGAGGGGAAAGCCGATCCTTGGCTAGCCAGATCCGCTCTGAATCTCTTGGGGGTGAGTGAGAATGATACGGTCCTTGACCCGTTCTGCGGCTCTGGAACTTTCATAGCGGATGCACCGCTCCTTGACATCAACGCGATCGGCATGGACATAAATCCCCTGTCGACGATGATAACAAAAGTGAAGTGCGGTCTGGCAGACATTCCACTTCCAGAGCTAAGAGAATCACTAATCAAGATACAGAAGAAATCGTCAGCCAGTTCACAACCGAAGGGCAAACTGAGATCTGTTCTCGCTGAGCTAGGGAAAAATGACAAACAGAAGCTGTTGGGCAATGAAGATGCTTTCCTCGAAATCCTATCGACGAAAGATGCGATCGACGGAGTCTCGGACAGCGAACCAATCAGAGACTTTCTATACGTTATACTCAGTCGGTCAATCACCGAAATAGGTGTCAAACAGCAAAAGAGAAAACTCAACGCAAGTGGCAATTTTATGAAAGACGCAATCACTTTCTACCTTCAAACATACGCTTCGCAGGAAATCCTCCATGCGTTGAAAATTGAAGCCAAGGGGAGATGCAAGGTATTGACATCAGATGCTCGCAACTCAAAGGCAATCCTAGACGGTAAGGTAGATGGCATAGTAACATCCCCGCCCTATTTTGACGCGGTGGACTACGTTGGTTCTTCCACGTTACCGATTAGGATTCTTGGGATAGACGGTGACAACAAGCATCTTGAAAGTCAAACAATAGGATCGAGGAGCCGTATTACAGGTGACACAGACCGATTCTTGTGCGATATGTTACCTGAGTCTTGCAGATTACTGGTTGAAGGGCTAATGCGGTTTGGAAGAGAGAGAAAAGCAAGAATCGTACTTCAATACTTAACAGATATTACAGACTGCCTTCATCGATTCCAGGAAGTAATAAATGAGAAGCGCAGGATGATCTTCGTAGTGGGTAAATACCACAACTGGAAGCTTGGAAACAACAATGTGCTAATTGATGGCGCTCAGGTGCTCATAGACATCGGAGAACATGTTGGGCTCCCATTAGAATATGAGTTGTCTCACAGCATATCCAAGATTGAAGCTGGCAAGAGAATAAGGGAGGAATCAGTAATTGTGTGGCGAAAAGACGAGAATATTCGAAGCAAACGTGACGCCTCTCGGTCAAAGAATATTCTCAAGATCGTAAGTTGACAAGCGATTTTTGGGTGACCATGAACTTTCCCGTCAATTAGCCTAGATCTAATGTGGAATAGAGGCGCTTCAACAGAGTTTCTGGTTCGCTCACGCCTATTGCATCGAGAAGCGTCCGATCGATGCTGAGTCTGTAGTCCAAGTCCAGTTGAAGTTTCACTGGTGGAAGCTTTTCTTCCGAAAGATCATTGACGGATTTTTCTAGTTCCGATAGGGTTCGCCTACTGAGCGCGTTCACATTAACTATTGGCATCCTCAGGTAATCGTCAATCAGTAGTCGTGCCCAGTTCTTGCTTATTCTCCTATTTGCCAGAGTAAAGTAAGCTATGAACAACGTACTGTTAAACCACGCGACCAAGGCTTTCTCTTTGATGCTGTCATTTAGAGATACTATATGGAAGTTTTTGGAGGCTGCTAGGGGAGTTTGTGAGTAACAGGCGAATACTCCGCGGTTCCTGAACGAAGGATCAATCTTATCCGGTAGGAAGACTCCTCCAAATGGTTTCTTCACATTGAGTTGCTTATGGACATGACTGTACCATTTTCCTCCAAGGGCTCTCATCGCTGTTTGAGCCGTTCGGCTCCGCTTACCCCACTTCATATAGTCAACGAGGGCTCCCGGTAACTCTCCGACAGGCTTACGCGGAATGGAAAGGAAGCGATGTGTGGCGCGAGGCTTTATAGTGTCATAGTAAAGCTCAGGCTTCCTCAACGTGGGTACGAGATACTCCTTAGGTATCTCAAGTCTAAGTCCTTCCTCTGCATTCTCTACAACTACTGTATGAGCAGCTTCCTCGACTATGTTCCAGTACCTGTTTGGAATGAGGAAGAAGTCTGGTCCATACATTTCAACCCCCCTAACAATGCTTTCCTTCCCTAGCACGTCGACCCAGGTTCCCATTGTGCCATTGTTCTCTACCAGTGAGAGAACTTTGCCCAGGATTTCTCTTAATTCGTTCTTGCCGAAGAAGACTAGCCAGTTCGTCTCCCATAGAGGGGGTTTCTTCGCCAAATCGATCCAGCTTATTTTATCCTCTTCCAACTTGTGTCCATTCATAGCTTCCTTTAATTGTTGAATATGCCTGTTGCTTCCTGCCTCCATCGTGATGAATGCGACTTCGTTTCTTGGCGCCTTCTCTTCTTTTGTTGCTACAAGAATGACTTCTTTGAATCCGCTATGCGACGAGAAGGACGTGTCAGAGCCGTTTTCAACAAATGCATTAAGCCGATATTTTTCTCTCAGCATACTCTTCGCTGCTTCACCATATATGGTGTAGAACGTTGAAGCAGGTAACACGGATAAGAGTAGACCATCCCTTTCCAGAAGATAGTCCATCATAAAGAGCGACGCCAGTTGAAGATTAAGCTGCTTTCGCGTCACGTATCTGCTATATCCAAACTTCTCTACAAGAGTTCTGAGGAAATTCCTGTAATCTTCCCCAAGAAGTTCCCACCTAGTAAAAGGCGGGTTCGTAATCATAATATCCGCCGAGGGAACACTTCCTGCGCCCTCTTTGGGTGAGGTTGAGGAACCCTTCAAATCGCCATATATGTTTTTGAATGTGTCTCCAACTATTACCCCGATCTTCCTCTGGTCCCCTTTTAATACGTACAAAAGCGCAGAGTAGGCCACCAGCGCTGAAAGGGGATGTGGTTCGACACCCCAGACCTTTCGCACCATCGAATGGTCCAGCTTTTTGAGCGTCTCAGTCAATGTTAAGCCCGAGCCAAGAAAAGGATCAGCTAGCACAACTGGAGTTCCTCGTGTCTCAACAAAATGAGAAGCTACTTGAGACATCAACTCTAAACCAGTTGCCTTAGTGTAGTAGGCTGCAAGTCTTTTTCTCCGGGGTGAACTGATCAGTTTCTGGACGCTCACCTGATTATCGTATATGTCATTTTCACTGAGTGATGTTTCCTTCGCTTTAACCTCCCTGTCAAGGAATTCAAGCTCATTACTGGGCAAACGCTTTAGCGGGCTTATCTGAGGAAAACCAGTGCTACTAAGAACTGTCCTCAGTCTGCTGCAGTGTAGCGCACTGGAAATAGTGGCTAGCGCTGTGATGACGGCTTCGAAGGCCTCCTTAGGGTCTTCTACGTCATTTGCGCCTAGTAGAGATGGAACCCTAGCTTCAATGACTTCTCTTGCTGCACCCATTCCTTATTCATCTTCAGTCAAGACTTGCTCACAGCTTCCCTTACTTATTCTATGTGTCTTCCAGAATTATAAAACAATCTCGAAAAAGATGCAGGGGCAGGTCGCATCATCAGAGGAAGAGAAAAGAGTCTCGATGGCAGAACCAGAGAAAGGCAGAACAAGAGAATAGCAGGCTAGAAGAAAAAGGAGGATAAGGCGTTCCGTTCATGGGAACAGACCAAGTTTCGACATTGCATCAGAGATTCTCTTTACGGCGATAACGTATGCAGCTGTTCGCAGGGTCACCTTGTACTGCTGCGCCATATCCCAGACATCGTTGAACGCCTTCACGATCTTCTTTTCAAGTTGCTTGTTGAATTCTTCTATTGTCCAGCTCTCTCTATGCAGGTTTTGAACCCACTCGAAATATGAACCCAAGACACCACCTGAGTTCGCTAGCACGTCAGGCACAACTACTATCTTGTTCTTGTTGAGGATCTCGTCTGCTTCAGTTGTCGTTGGACCATTTGCCCCTTCAACCATCAACTTACACTTGACTCCCGCTACATTTCTCTCCGTGATCTGGTTTTCCAATGCTGCGGGGACCAGAATGTCGCATTTCGTCGTGAGGAGATCATCGTTGGTTATACTCTTACTTCCTGGGTAGCCTACCACAGTTCGAGTCTTATCCACTTGCTCGGCAAGTTTCTTCGCATCTATCCCGCTTGGGTTGAGTACTCCTCCATTTACGTCGCTTGTCGCGATGATTTTGGCTCCCATCTCCTGGAGCGTTATGGCAGTCCATGACCCTACGTTTCCGAAGCCTTGTACAGCGACAGTTGCCTTTGTCAAATCCATCTTGAGTTTCTTGCAGGCTTCACGAACACATATGGCTACACCTCGTCCCGTAGCTTCCTTTCTCCCTAAGCAGCCACCCACTTCCAATGGTTTA
>JAUQYT010000100.1 GCA_030587605.1 Candidatus Njordarchaeum guaymasense | reverse complement strand
CTTGAGGTTGAGTTCTCCGTAACTATTAGTGCGGCGATCACTTTGGCACCCTTGTTCTTTAGGAACTCCTCCAGTCTACCAATGAGCCTAGTCGCTATGCCTTGATTCCTATACTCAGGAAGCACGGCGAGTCGGTTAATCCAACCTCTTCGCCCGTCGTAGTTTCCTATGGCTACGCCTACAAGCTTTCCGTTTTCCGTGTCGAACGCCCCGATGAAGGACGCACCGGTGAACTGCATCTCCTTCTTGAGGGGTTCTTTGCTCTCCCGTCCTTTGACTTTAATATGCAACCCTGACTTGTTCCAGCACTCAATGATGTTGTCGTAGTCCTCTATACGAAGCTTCCTTAGTTCTATCCTCCTTTTGCTTGGGGGGCGGCTTCTCAACTCACTTGCACTCCTGTTTGCATTCGTGCGATAGTCAATTGTGCGCCTCATCTCTCCTATTGGAGAGCCAGGCAGGACGATCTTCTTCAGGCGGTACTCTTCTTCGGCTCACCTTAGGTTCTTTCGGCGGCTCCACTTTGAACCTTGTCAAGAGTACTATTCCTATTATGAGGAGAACTATGGCGAGCCACTGAACAAGGTCTAGGTATTCAGCGAAGACCAACATTGCACCTATCTGAGGAAGAACGAGTGTAGCAGAGTTGTATGAAGGTACAACGGTGATAGCTGTTGCCTTTATGAAGGCCAATTGCGCCACCAAGAATGAAACAACTGATGCTATCACCCAAGCGTAGAAGAACATGTTGTACAGCAGCTGAAGATTGACACTGCCGCTTGCAACGGAGCACTTCTCCAAAGTGACTCCTATGCCTGCCGCCAAGCCCGAAACTGCGCCTAGTATAACGCCACCATGCCGGTAGCCATGTTTGACTGAGTACAATGCAATTACAAGTGAGAACCCTAGGGTTACAACAATGAATGCTATAAGGCCTTCTACATTGATGTAAACCCCGACCGACGCCACAGTGAGGAATCCGAAGATGGTACTGCCGACCCCGATAAGTGTCATCCCAATCAACATGACCCTGTTGATCCTCTCTTTGAGTATGAAGAATGAGAAAAGGGCCAAAGCTACCAGGCCGATCCCACCGAGCGCAGCTATTAGGGAAACGCTGCCAGTGGCTAGAGTCCATAAGGAAAAGTAAGCCGAAACGAAAGTCATCACTGCGCCAATCAGCCATACTGTGCTTCGAACGATTTTCCTCACATTAGAGCTAGCAATCTTCTCGAAGAAGGAGGGGGTTAAACCATATTTCTGAAAACCAAAGCCCACGTTCAGGATAACCACAGAGAGAATACCATAAAGGATAGCGAGACCCAACTCGTCAGCCATAATACAACACCTATCCCATTTGCCCTTCAGCCGTATTTACTCATAATATTGGCTGTTACACACTGATTTCAGTTTTACCTTCAAGGGGATACTCCACTATAATTCGCTTTTGGAAGTCATAGTAATCTAGCAGGAATGGTTTAAAGGCTGGATAGAGTGAATAACTAAGCAAAAGTAGTTCGCACCTCGCTCTTAAGATGAACCGTGGAGGAAACAAGGAAGGATGGGGTCATCTCGTCAAAGTCTTGCAGAGAAGTTAACAGTTGCTTTTTCGGCACCGACTTTTGCCCTTATAGCGGTGGTAATTTTCTCGCTCATGTCGCCCATAGGGTTAGGTCCCTTCTTGGGGGAAGTAACCAGCATTCTCTTGGGAACCCTATTTTTGAGCATTCTCCCCATTTTCCCAGTCATTTACTATGCCCGCAAAGGGGTTGTTGACTTACAAGTTTCGGAGAGGCGCATGCGTCCGAAGCTTTTCGCTATGGCAATTCTAGGTTATTCTCTCGGTGTGGTACTCTTTGGTTTTTTTTCGGCCATTTCTCTGATGGTTCTATCACTTGCTTACGTTGGCGTTACGACGTCTATAGCTCTGATTAGTTTCTTTTGGAAGATTAGCGTGCATTCGTCTGGAATCGCTGGACCGGTTACTGCGCTTACGTATGTGTTCGGCTGGACAGCCGCATTGATGTATTTGTGGCTTTTGCCTATCGGGTGGGCTCGTCTAAAGCTTAAAGCCCACACTCTTCCTCAGGTTCTTGGCGGCGGTGTCGCAGCAACGTTCATCACTTTCGTAGTCTATGTCCTGTTCTATCCCGCCTCTCCCAAGCCGTGGTTTTGAATTCAGCGCACGACAAAACACAGTGCATCAAGAATGTTCCGTACTGAGAGTCTCACTTGTGGGGCTTGAATAGTCGCTTGTGGACATTTCTTAGTTCTGAAGCCTTTTCCTCCGGCTCGTAGTCCATTGTGTATGTTCCAGCCCCACGTTCGATGCCTGCTGTGAACTTCAGCTTGTCTTTGCTTCTGTGCGGTGGATAGAATTCTATGTGCATATGGTAGTAGTCATACTTCCCATCTGTCGGCCGTTGATGGAAAACCATTATGTAGGGCAACGAGAAGCTGAATAGGTTGTTGTAGGTTGTGATGATCTGTTTGAGTGTGGTCGCAAGGTCTACTCTTTCCTTCTCTGTCATGTCGGGCAGACATTGTAAGTGCCTTTTAGGATAGACATGTGTCTCATAGGGCCACATAGCGTAAAATGGCAGGAAACACGTGCTCTCCTTGTTCTCGAAGATCACCCGCCGCCCATCTGCCTTTTCCTCTTGCAAGATTCTGCAGAAGAGGCATTCTCCCTCTTTCTCCATGTATTCTCTGCTTGAGTTCAGCTCCGTTTCTATGACTGGTGGAATAAAGGGTAAAGCGTACAGCTGTGAGTGTGGATGGTGAAGGCTTACCCCGATCTCCTTTCCTTTGTTTCTGAATTCGAAGACGTACCTTATCTTTTCTTTAGAGCTTAGGTAAATGAATCTCTCTGCGAATAGATCTATGACCTTCTTTATTCTCTCGACTGATAGGTCACCAAGGTCGCCAGTGTGCTCTTTCGTTTCCAAGATGACTTCAGACGAGCCATAGGCGGGTGCAACTCCGTATAACCAGTGGGGCTTTGATGATGGCTCAGGTGGATCCATTGTTAGGGAGGGAAACCTGTTGGGCAAACTTAGAACATCCCAATCCCCGGCAACCTCACTGGAACCTGGGCAGAAGGGACATTTAACGGGGCCCGCGTCATCGAGTGGTCTACTTTGCCGTTGTGATGCGACGATTATCCACTCTTTGAGTACTGGATTCCACCTTAACTCTTGCATAAAAACCAAAACCTTTGCGTTTCTATTTTTTGAAGCTGGTTCCGGCATAATGATGATCGCAGTAATCGTCTCCCTTCATTAGGGTCTTGTTTCTCTTGTATTTTATCGTTGGATTGAAGCCTTCGACTATGTAGAAATCTGCCATACAGCAAAGTTCATAACCAATGTCAGCAGCATTGAGCCTTCTGAATTCATCAGCCCAGAAACATGAGTCGACCTTCAACTCCAAGGAGACCTCATCCTTGTGTGTGACTTCGTATGAGAACAGGCTTTTGGAGTTCTCCCACAGTTTGTTGAAAAGTCCATTGACGTCCGTCTTCTCTGATTCTTCACCGATTCTCTTCCATCGTTGTCGCATTGTTGACTGGTAGGCTGCTGAGGCTACGTTGACAACTTTCTCGCCGTATAGGTTTCGCAATGAGCGCAACATGGCAACGATGGTTTCAATGTTATCTCTTTGCCACTTCTTGTACTCTTCTACGAACCAGGCGCCGCTCGGTCTTTCCATCGTTCGACCTCCTATCGAATTGTTGCCTAGAGATCAAGTTCTTTTCTTGGAGTCACGTTCGACCTAAGGAACGCTTCACCAAACTTCACCCCGATCAACGACCCGCGAGCAATTGCCTGTCCTTCGATCCCACCCAAGATGAACGGAACCACGGGAAGCTGTGACAAGTATGTTTTCATTGCGCTAATCTTAGCTTCAAACGTTTCAGACACATCAACTATATGCGAAGGGAATTTGAAGGGGTGAGCCTCCTCGAAGTAGTAGAGAGCTTTTGGTCTCCAAGGGTTCCCTAGGTCCATCGAAACGGGTTCACCTGCTTGCCAGAAAGCCTCTGTAACTAGAAATGAAGCCGCTATGTGGTCACGGTGTCTATCGACCTTGTGATGCGTGAAGACAGCCTCTGGCTTGAACTTTCTAATCATTCGAATAGTCTCTTTGAATGTTTCCTTATCGTTCTTCAGTCCCATATCCGGTCTCCCAAGCAGTTCGTACTTCTTTACGCCAAGGATGCGGCGCACTTTCTCAATTTCCTTTTTGCGTACCTCGGCTATAGTGTCCTTGAGCTTTCTATCGGCGTAGCCTTCCTCACCCTTCGTGAAAATAACCACGAAGACATCGTGGCCAACCTTGGTGAGTTTGGCGATGGTACCGCCGACACCCACAACTTCATCGTCAGGATGCGCACCAAAAACCAACAAGGAGCCCATATGTTCGCAGTGCCTCCTCGAATCCAAATCGTTATTAAGGTTAGTCTTCCAGATTTATGTATCTCGAAAAAGGAATAGATGTTCAATGCCTAATTACCTTAACTATTCGAGATGCGAGCGGGATTCTGGGTCATGAGCGGGAAAGATAGCTCCTCCCACCTTATGCTGAGGGAGATCCGTGAGCAACCAGAAGCAATCAAGAGGACCTTGGAGAAGAGCGCAGCAGAAGCCACAAAACTCGCAGAGCTTTACCCACTGAAAAACTTTGATTTAGTCTATGTGACAGGCAGTGGGACGAGCTATCATGCAGGACTTGCTGGTCAATATGCGATGGCAACTATCACGAAAACCTTCACATCAGTTATCCCGTCCTCTGAGTTCAAGTACTGGGTTCCTCACTCTGCGGGTAAGAAGTCTTTGGTTTTCGCAGTCTCCCAATCCGGTGAAAGCGCAGATGTTTTGAGCGCTGCAACAGCTGCCCGGGACAATGGTTCAGTAGTGGTCGCAATAACTAACACCCCAGGGAGTTCGCTCACTAGGCTCGCACACCTGACTGTCCACACCTACGCGGGTGAAGAGAAGGCAGTGACTGCGACCAAAACCTACACTTCTCAACTTGCCGCGATGTATACTATAGCTTTAGCGTCCGCAGAGAAGCAGACCATGTCTGATGAAGAGACACTGTCGAAGCTCAAGAAGACAATAATGGAAGTTCCAAGCCACGTTCAGGAAACGATTTCGCTTTCCGAGTCCAATGTGAAAAGACTCGCTGAGAAGTTGAAGTCAAGCAACTTTGTTTTCCTGTTGGGTAGTGGGCCAAACTATGCAACATCCCTTGAGGGAGCTCTCAAACTCAAGGAGTCTGCTGAAATCTTTGCTGAAGGTTTCGCGACAAGGGAATTCATCCACGGACCAATGCAGCTGATCAGCGAGGGGACCCCAATCATAGTTTTCATGCCCCAATCAGAGGGAAGGGAAGAGTCGCTCAGGATTATGGACAACTTCAAGATGCTCGGCGCGGACATCATCTTGGTGACATGCTACGCAGATGAAAAGAGGATGGGTGAGGAGTACTTTCATTGCATCGATGTTGAAAGAAAGGTTGATGAGATTTTCTCTCCAATAGTCTATATTGTACCTATTCAGCTATTCGCCTTTCATATAGCCGTTAAGAAAGGTCTCGACCCTGATAAGCCCGAGAAGTTGAGTAAGGTGGTGAGGTTCTAGACTTGAAAGTCAAAAGCCTGCTATTCGGAATTAATGACACTCTATATGACGCTTCGCTCCAGCTTTACATGGCGAGAATCAATGCTGTCAAGGCCATGCTGGAAGCGGGAGTTCCGACCGATTTTGAGAGTACTTTTAACGCCTTGAAGAGTGCTGTAGCTGCGCATGGTGACAATTTCGATAGGCACTTTGACGTCGCGCTTGAGAGACTTGGGGTGAAGCGAACAGACAGAGTCGTAGCTGCTGCTATAGCAGCCTACCATGACACGAAATTTGCCTTCCTTAGGCCATTCCCTGAAACCGTTCCAGCGTTGCTCTCTCTCCGCGACAAGAAATACTGCATTGGTGTAGTCTCATACGGTAAGCCGGTGAAGGAATGGGAGAAGCTTGTAAGACTCGGGCTCCAACACCTATTTCACCAGGTCACGGTGAACGTGGGAGACAAGCTGCTTCCTGAGGACTTCAAGGAGATTTTGAAGCTTCTAAACTCTAAGCCTGAAGAAACCATCTTCGTTGGTGCAAGAACACAAAAGGAGATAAAGGCAGCAAATCAATCTGGAGTCGTATCAGTCAGGATGAGGAGAGGAGAGCTTCGAACAGAGGAGCCTTCCACATCTGACTGTATCCCTAAGTTTGAGATAAAGAAGCTCTCGGAAATATTCCAGGTAATAGAACAGGTAGAAAGGAAAGAAGGAAAAGAGGAATAGTTCTGGTAAGACAGGCAAAGTGGGGTATCTCATCCTTCGCCACCAGGACAGCAGTGACGAGCTATCAGTTGTACTTGATCCATAAATTCTACTTGAGGAACATTTTGTCGAGTATTTGCTGCATTTTCTGGACGGTGTAAAGCATGGAGAACGCGGCGTTGATTCTTGGCTCGATAGCCTTTGACTATATCATGAAGTTTGACGGGCGATTCAAAGACGTTATTCTTCCGGATGCCGATCACAATCTGACTGGTTCATTCAACGTAAGTAGTGTAAGAGTCAGATTCGGTGGAACTGCCGGAAACATATCATACAACCTCGCCCTTCTAGGACAGAAAGCGATCGCTGTTTCTTCTGCCGGTGACGACCTCGTGGCAATGAAATATGACGAGCACCTGAAAAGAACAGGTGTCGATCTAAGGTTGATCGGAAATCCTGAGGAGCGCACGGCGGCTGCCTATATAATCAATGACGCGACGAAAAACCAACTCACAATATTCCATCCCGGTGCCCTTGAGCATGCAGGCAAGATATCAGTGGAAGAGGCAATTCGGGACATCATTGACAAGGTCAAGATCGCCATACTGGCACCTAATCCCGTAGATGCCTTTGTAAGCTACTCACAGGAGCTCACCGAGCTGGGTATACCATTCATATTCGATCCCGGGCAAGTTGTTCCCGCATTCGCTCCAGAGCAACTGATGGATATAATTCCTGTCTCCGAGTTGCTCATAGCGAATTCTCATGAAATCGAGATGATAACAGCAAAGCTAAACCTATCGATCGAGAAACTTTTGACAAAAGTTCCAAACATAATTGTTACCGAAGGGGCAAGAGGATCGAGACTCTACGGTAAGGGTCAAGTGAAGCAAATACCCATAGCAAAGCCCAGAGTGTTCCGCGACCCCACCGGGGCGGGGGATGGCTACCGCGCTGGGTTAATAGCGGGATTACTCAATTCGCTTTCCCTTGAAGATTCCGCCAAACTCGGAGCTGTAGTTGGTTCATTCGTAGTTGAAGGAGAAGGTCCCCAGGATCACACTTTTACAATAGAAGAAGTCAAACAAAGATACGAGGATACATTCAGGAAACCACTTAGTCTATCTCACAGGAAGCCTCACTAAGGCAAAAGTCGGAGCAACCTGTTTGTAACTCGACATCACATCCTGTCCCATTTGGCTACAATCTCTTTAATTATTTCTGTGGCTTTCCTCGCAACTCCTTCAATGTACTCAGTTGCTTTCTCCGCATTGAATGTTGGTAACCCTTCACCCTTCTTATACAGGATTACTGGTCCATGAAAGGGATAAACATCAACGCCTTGCATGTTGGTAGCCAAGGCTTCTTCTGAGTACAGTTCTTTTTTTACCAGACTCTCGTCAATCGCCATTATCATGGCCGTTTCGTCAACAGCAGCGTGCCCACCCTGCTCCTTAAAGAAATCCTTTGTGAATTCTTCTAGTGCGATCCACCAGTGAAACATAACAGTCTTAAGTTGAGACTTGGTCCACACTTCGATGGCAATTTCCTTTAACTCATCTAAGTGTCCACCGTGACCGTTTATGACGATAGCCTTCTTGAAGCCGTGTCTTGCGAAACTTATCAGTATGGCCTTAACATATTCTTTGAACACTTCAGAAGGGATCATCAGTGAGCCCGAGTAGGCCAACAAAGTGCGTGTCACACCATAGTAAACTGGGGGAGCAATCAATCCGTCCACAGCGTCTGCTATCCTTTCCGCCAGGCTGACGGGAATCAGGACATCAGTAGATAATGGGAGATGTGGTCCGTGCGCTTCCATTGTTCCGATTGGAATAACTATTGTGTCTATCCCCTTCTCAATTATCTCCTTAACTTCGACGTACGTCAGCTTATCCATGTGGCGTTCCATTCTGCAATCACAACTTCAATGCTATTCGGTAAATCCAGATTCTCCGAGTTCCCTTCAGTCTACTTCCGCAAGGCATCTTCAACCACGTGGCGGCCTTTGTCTCCTCTCATGGCCCATCTTTTCTCTCCACGCGGCACTATCTTCCCTTGAAGTTTAGCGACCGCTTCTTTGAGCTCCTGCATGTTCCCGCTGTCGAGATCCGCACATCGCTGCCAATAGTCACAGTCCTTAATGTTGCACAAAGACGTTGACACTATGCGGAACTTGTTCTTGTTGGTAGGGATAATCTTGATCTGAGGTGGGCACTGGGACACGTTCTTGGTAAGAGTGACCGAACCGTCCTTTGATTTCTTTTCTTTTGGATCTCCTCCAAGAACCTCCCTAGCGGCCTGAAGGATCATCTCAACTGGCGCCTCTATTATGTCTTCAACGGCGGTCTGTTCGCCCACGAATTAATCATCCCCTCGATTATGAGGAAGCTTTTCTTCACATACCCTTTTTCTGTCTGTGCCGATCTTGTAGTCTCTATTTCAGGAATTTTTCATAAATCTCCTTGTAATGCTTCATTGCCCATTTCTCGACTTTCTTGAATTTCCCATTCTCATCGGATGTTGCCGCTAGCAGAACTCCTTCGCCCAAGTAGTAACAGAATAGTTTCCTTCTCTTGTCATCGAGCACTTGAACAAGTGAGGACGAGATCGGCCCGATTATCTCGAGAGCATCTTCGCCTTGAGGCCCGACGCTAACTATTGGCAAGCCTTCCTTCGATATTATGAAGACTCCTTCTGACCTCGAGGAGTTCTTTAACTTTGTAAGATCTCGCTCTAAAGACTCAACAAAAGGCTCCTTCTTTGGCATGACAAATTCACTCCAAACAAAGCTATATTAGAACCCTAGCTCTGTAAGTTCTTTGATTCACTACCTAAATTAATATATCTATTATTCATTACTTCGGCACTGAGTCATCCTATTACTTCGCAACCTCACGTGTGGATCAACTGGCGCACACTACGTTCTGTGTTAGGACTGATGAATCGGAGGCACCTAACTTTGCGATTAGTTGAAGGGGTATACTTAGTCCAAGGAACCGGGTTCGACGCTAACGTCTATGTTTTGAACAAAGGAAATGACGCGGCCTTAATCGACACTGGTACAGGACTCTTCGTCTCAGGTATCTATAGACTTGTTGAGTCGCTTGGGTCAAAAAGAGAAAACATTAGAAAAGTCATTCTCACCCACGTCCACATAGATCACTCAGGTGGACTCCCCAAGATCGTGAAGGATTGTTCACCAGAAGTCTATGTGTATGGAGAGGAAGCTCCGTACATTGAGACCGGAAAGGGCGCGGTTATCTTATCAACTATGATGGGACTGAGTTTCCCTCCAACAAAAGTTGACGTTAAACTCAAAAACGGGGAAACGATAGAGATTTGTGGGAGGAGACTGAAGGTCATAAATACTCCGGGACATACTGCGGGTAGCATCTGCCTACTCGACGAGGAGAATAGTATGCTCTTCTCCGGGGACACAGTGTTTGCTGATGGAAGCTTCGGGAGAGTTGATTTCCCGACAGGCGACCCAGAAGCCCTGATAAAGTCAATAAAGATGCTTGCAACCTTGGATGTGAAGCACCTGTTCCCTGGGCACATGAATCCCGTTTTGGATAACGGTAGCGAACATATCAAGCTTGCATCCAAATACGTGGAAATGTTCGTGTAGCGATCCAAAAACTATATGGCGCAACTTGAAGCATGTGCCCAATCTGGGGAATCATGCTCTATTTCCCTAACTCTTTAAGAACTAGTTTCAGATCCTCAAGAAATGCATCGACATGCTCGCGCTGAATGTGTGGCAATATTACTATGCGGAGTGATCCCTTAAGTCCGCCAACAGCCCATCTTCTTTCCCTGAGTCTTTTCCAGATAGAGCGGATGGAGTACTTCTTTGACTTGACTCCTATTATGTTGACTGTGGGCGGGACTGCAAGTTCAACCCCGTCCAAACGTTCAATCTCTCCCGCAAGATAATGCGTAAGCTCCATGCAGTGTTTGACGACGCTTCTAAACCCTTCACGACCCAAGTGTTTCATTAGAGCCCAGACACCACATGCAGATGCCCCACTACGTGTGCTGACAATTGTTCCCTGGGTTGCTATCCCTCCAGCTAAGTATGGAACCTTCACGGCATTGAACTTGATGTAGTTCCGTTTTCTGAAAAGTATTCCTCCCGAAGGAATCGGACATAGACCCATTTTGTGTGGATCGGCTGTTATCGAAGAAACACCTTTGAGTTCGAAGTCGAACTCCGGCGCTTTGTATCCGAGCTCCCTTAGAAAGGGGAGAACGAAACCCCCGAAGGCTGCGTCAATATGCAGATACGTGTGATTCTCTTCTGCTATCTCGGATATCTCCTTTATTGGATCAACGACACCAAGCGCTGTTGTCCCAGCCACAGATACAATGGCAACAGTATCTCTGGTGATTGACTTTCTTAGTTCACTGGCATCTGTCTGAAAGGAATCGGTAAGTCCCACTTTGACTGTGCGAAGACGAAGTAGGCAGCCTGCCTTATCGAACGAAACATGAGCCGACTTGGGCAGTATAACTGTTGGTTTGGCTACACTACGCCTCATGTTCCGAGCAACTGCCATCGCTATCAGGTTGGCTTCGGTTCCTCCTGTGACAATATTCCCAGAGGCGCTTGGATGGTGGAGCAATGATCCTATCATTCTTATGGCTTCTTTCTCTATTGTGGCAACTCCGGGGCAAAGGCCCGGGTCTCCAAGGTTTTTCTCGATGTACTTTGAGTAGACTTCTACGGCGAACTTGTGTGGCTTCGAAATCATTGATCCAAGTATTCGACCAGAATCGTATGAGAAGTCATGTTCGGTGCGATCCTCGAGTTCCTTTAGGATTCTCTCGGCAGGGATCCCTTGTTCCTCCAAAGATCGTCCCTCCTCTTCCACCCTCGTTGATGCGATTGCTCTAAGAAGTCTTCCTTGGTTCTAGTCCTTTTACAAGCGCCGTCAGCGTGTTGTTGATTGGTGTAGGGGCACCAAGCTGTTCGCCGATCCTTACGATGGCTCCGTTCATGAAGTCTATTTCAGTCCTCTTGCCTTTTTCTACGTCCTGTAACATTGAGTTCTTGTTTGAGGCTGTTGCCTCAGCAACCTTAAAGGTCTTCTCGACAACGTCTTCGTCGAAGTTTATCCCAAGTTTCTGAGCGATCTTTGACCCTTCTTGCACAGCTGATCTCATCAAGCTTCTTAGGCTCGGATCCTTCAGAAGTTCTCCGTTCCTGAGGTGAGTTATTGCTCCTATGGCGTTTATTCCAACGTTTACTAGAACTTTAGACCATACAACTTTTTGAATGTCGTCCGTTATCTTTGCAGGGAGACCTGCAGTGCTCAGAGCACTTGTCAACTCCTCGAGTCTGCTCCGCCAACGCTCGCCTGGGCAACCGATGATCGTATCACTCAGCCCGGTATGCTTAATGTAGCCGGGTTTGACAAAGAGAGCGCCGTTGTTGGTTACTCCTCTAGCTACGTTGGTGACGCCTAGTACTTCAGCGGCTTCATTCTCAACGTTAAGCCCATTCTGCATGCATAGGAAAAGACATTCCTTGTCAATTAAGGGCTTCGCGTCGATTGCCGCTTGCCTAGTGTCGTAAGCTTTAACCGTGCACAAGACTATGTCCACTTTGTCTCGGATTGCTGATGGCTTTGCGCCAGCCTTGACTTTGATTGTCCTGTGACCACTAACCCCATCTATATGTAGCCCTTTTGACTGAATCGCTTTGACGTGAGGAAGCCTTCCGATAAGGGTGACGTGTAAACCAGCTTCTGATAGCAGTCCTCCTAGGAGGCTACCTATGGCCCCAGCTCCAAGGACAACTAATCGCAAGGCTATCCCACCACGTTATGGTTATCACTCAACACAAATCATGAAACTAGAAATAGCTGTTTTTCTCGTTCTCTTTCAGCCAATGACTTTCTCCCATTGCTTCAGCTTTTGGACTTTCGAAAGCGTGCTTCCTCTTTTTATTTCCTCTCGCACTCTGTTTTCTTTCTCTCTCACGTCAATTGATCTGTTAGCCACTTCGACACTAGATTCCTTGGGCACGACTACTATTCCGTTGTCGTCGCCGATTATGTAGTCTCCAGGTTTTACCTTAACCTCCCCGCACGTTATCTCAACATTGATCTCGCCGAAGCCTTTGGGTTCGCCTGCCGTTGGGCTGATTAAGCGTGAGAATGCGGGGAAACCCATTTCACGGATGTCTTCAACATCCCTTATTGCTCCGTCTATCACGACTCCTTCTATTCCTTGAACCCTGCAACTCCATGATGCAAGTTCCCCCCATACGGCTGGACCCTGCCCACCCGCCTCGATCACTATTACGTCTCCCTTACCTCCTATGTCGATGCTTTCAACAGGTTTCGCCCAATCACCAGGATACGTCCTGACAGTAACGGCGCGCCCAACCATCTTCAGGCCTGGTGCTACTGGGTGTATTCCCTTCATCTCCCCGCGCCTGTGCATCGCATCTGATATGTTGGGTGTCGAACACATTTTGAAGACTTTGAAGATTTCCTCCTCGCCGTACTTCTTGTAGAGTTTCGTGGTAACGGGCTTCCTAGTCAGTATAGTTTGCTTCAGGGTCCTAGTTGCTTCTTCAGCGTTTTCAGCTTTGGTGACAGCGCCCCCAACAATCACTATTTGAGCACCAGCCTCAACAAGGGTGGGCGCGTTCTCTGAGTTAATACCGCCAGCTGCGGCAATTGGTGTATGAACAACCTCAGCAACTTGTTTGATGACGTCCTCAGCTTTCATGCCTCTCATTTGCTGGTCTATGCCGACATGGACGCAGATGTAGTCTACACCTAACCTCTCTAATTGGACTGCCCTTGAAACCATGTTGTCAACATTGATTAGGTCAACCATTATCTGTGCCCCGTAGTTACGTCCTGCTTCCACAGCTTCTTTGATGGTGCTGTCGTCAGCTGTTGCGAGAATTATGACTATCTGGGCACCCGCCTTGGCTGCTAGCTCTACTTCGAACCTCCCAGTGTCCATTGTCTTCATGTCTGCTACGATTACTCTGTCTGGGAATCTCTTCTTGAGTTCCCTGACACACTGTAAGCCTTCACTTTTGATCAGAGGTGTTCCGGCTTCAAGCCAGTCAACGCCCCCCTTTACAGCCTCGGAGGCGACTTGGAGGGCACGGTGTAGGTTCTCGAAGTCGAGGGCAACCTGAAGGATAGGATTTTGCTGCTGCGAGGATGCAGCCATTACTGTCTTAACACCTCCCGAAGCATTAAAGGTGAGTGACTCTCTCCATCAAAACTTGAGGCATCTAACCAAGGATACTATTAGTAAAATGAGTATTAAACCTCTTTATCAAATTCCAGAGACAGTCCTTCCTTCTCCAACTTGGCAATCCTTGTCCGTATGTGGTTGAGGCACTCTGTTAGATTCTTTTCATTATTAAATTCTTTGACTAGCTTCTGTAGCTTGGACTTTGGTACTGTCTTCAGGTTCTTGGATTCGAGTACTAGATTTGGCATTACTCTCACGGCATTGTCTACAATCGTTATATTTGCGGCCTTTGAGGTTCGGCTGAGTGGATTCAAGTCGACCGCTATAACGGTCTTTCTCATTTTGCGGAGGGCCTCCGTTCTGTCTCCGTCCTCCATCGGAACGAGAACAGTGTCTGCAACGAGAATTCCACGTGGATCTACTCGTCTTCTTTCGCTGCCTAGCTCTGGTATCGTTGCACTTGCCGCTTCTGCGACTCCCAAAACGTCAATGGCGCCAGCCTGCTTCAGGACTTTTTCAATAGCTAATTCGCGTTCCTGTGTTCTGTAGAACAGGTTGACTTCCATTTTCGAGTCAGTCACCTCTGCAAGTTTGACTGTGTCCTCGGGCGCCAAGGCCGCCAAGTTCCCGTTAACGCTAATTACCGGGTGCTTCGCAAGTAACATCGCAGCGGCAGCTACTCTTGTGGTGACGAGAGCTTGAGGAGTGCTTATTTCACCTATAATGTAGTCGAATGCTTCCCCACGCCCGTGTGCTATTAGACCAGCTAATGCAACGTATCCTTCCTTGAATCCTTCGATCAAGTGCTCCCTTATTCTTAGTGAAGCTGCTCTTGGATGTGTTTCGGGGATCTTAATCGTCTCGTTCACACTCCACTAACCTTGCTCCTATGGCATCAATCTCAGCTGAGAACGTTCCGCCTTGCTTGTTCCATGTCTTGAGAACCCTGAGAACATCTTTAGCTTCATCTACCCACACCAGAGAGAAGACTGTTTCTCCGAACAAAGCCATGCTTGAGCTACGGAATCCGTGTTCATCAAGTAGCTTCAGTCCTATCTGCAGGTTCTTTGATAGTAATTGAGTCTGCTCCGAGAACCTCCTTGACAAACGCATGAACTCTCTCGGAGAAGCATTATTCGCGAATTGTTGAACCAATTTTCCCCCAATCTCATTGATCCTCGTCCTCAAGTTGGGGTTAGAAAGCATACTCTTCGTTGAGATGGGACCCATCGAGCTGAACACTACTCGAAGATCTGGGTTGAAGGGAACCTGATCCACATGTCCGATTCCTGGAGCACCTGGCTCCGTTCGTATCTCAATCCCACCTTTTTGCTGACCAGGGACGGTGCCGAGCCCCGTTTTGTTTTCAACCTCAGCTTGGTGCGCTACCTGCCCAACCTTGTCGTGAGTCAGGTTGAGTTTTAGCAAGTGATTAAGCGCAAGAGCAGTTCCCCATGCCCCTGCTCCGCTTGACCCTAGTCCACAGCCCACTGGTACTTGGCTATCATGGTTGACTATTATCCGCCATTTGCTGGTGTCTCTCTTCAGTTTAAGCATGTGATTAACGACGCTCATCGTTACTGGAGCTGAGGAAACCTTGCCATTAATGTAGGTCTCGATTTTGGCTGAGCTCGATCCCTCTATCGTGACCTCCGTTGTTACTCCTATCTTGATTGATACGCCAGCACCACGGGAACCACGCTTTAGTGGTTCGTCGGACTCATCACAGATCTCGAAGAAACCCGTAGTGTGGCCTGGACAGAATGCCTTCGCATGCAAATTGAATCTACCTAGCAAAGCGTTCTGAGTTACTTATGATAGTAGCATTGCGGTTTTATTGTTTCTGGATCATTGACGTGGGCAGAAGTATGCTGGTGGGAAAAGGAGGTTTTGATTTCCTTGCTTCCATGTCCTAGACTTACTCATGAAGCCTTTTTCTTTGGTTCTGTTCCACACCAGAATCGTAACTCAGGGAAGCTGAAGATCCCCGACTTCGCGTCTATTCCGTACGCTTTCATTTTCATTAGGGAGGCCTGTTCTCTCAGAAATGGTGAGATTACCTGATCCTCGGAGGTGACTAGATTGATTTCAACTCCTAGAGAAATTGGTGAAAACGCTGGCAAGACTATCAATTCCTTCTTTGAGTATGTGGGTCCGATCAGGAGCGCTCTCAATTTCACTTTTGCTCCCACGTCGTCCCTAAGTGCGATAGCTGGATGCTCGTGAGCTATTATCATCAAATTGGATTTCAGCGAGTCAATTCCAGATGGAACCACATGTCCATGCGTAAACAAGACCTCGCTATTAACATAGGTTTCCTGGATAAACTCGGCTTTCGGGAATCTTTTGAACAAACCTTTCACGAAATTGTCGTGGTTTCCACGTATAACAATGACTCTCTCAGTAATTTCGGTAAGATAGGTGAGCAAGTCTAATACTTCGTTCAACTCTTGTGTGGTTCTTTCGGCGAACTTGTGTTTTAGGTCACCGTTGACTATGACTTGTCTTGGAGAGACTCTATTGACGATGGAAGTGATCGATTCCTTGATGTCTTGGTACTGGAAGTGGGGGTAGAAGATCCCACTGTCGACTAGTTCTCGTTCGAACCCAAGATGCAGATCTGCTATTACGAGAGCGTCCATGGGTTCTATGAATATCGCAGGATAGTTTTCAACTATCTCAATTCCTTTCCTGATCCTCATCTTCTTCCCAAGGAAACTTAATTCATTAAGAGGCAGATACATCTGTTGCCAGAATGTTGATTACTAATCTGCGGGACCCACTTGAGGCGAGCATCAAAAATAAAGGGGAGAATTCGAATGGTTGCTATCTGAGCTGTTTTCCCTGAAACAAACTCAACTTGGAGATCTTTTCAGGTTAACCATGGTGGCAAAGCTACAGCGCCTTCTATGAACTGCAAGAGGCTCATATGAGCAAGCAACAAGACACCCTGAGCAATGCATATGACACCCAGTATTATCATTATAGGCCATGCTCCAAGAACTAGTCCTGTGAACTCTATTATACCTCTGGCGAATAGGATTATCATGAATGAGAATATTGCGATCACTATGAAGATTCCGATCATGATCCACATAGTACCACCTATGTAAGGCACAAGCCATGAAGGAATTAGCCCAACAACCAATACCGCAACAATGTATGCTACCCCCGATGCGCCTATTGCTGCTGTGGCTAGCGCTGGAACTTTCTTCATTATTCTCGCAATTGGTCCAAGAACAAGAGCTTCGCTAAGTAGTATTAGAAGGAACAATGTGAAGATACCCCAGGCGCCGTTCAAAAAGCATATAGCGGCAACAATAGGTAACACCAGCCCTATTATGAATCCTATCACACCAAGTGCGACTTCGGGGCCAGATGTTTCTTTTGGAGTCTTCCACCGAACTATGGCATAGATGAACGCTAGAACCCCAACAACTATAAGTAGCCACGGAACGCTGGCGACTATCTCAGGAAGGTAAGGAATGTCAGCCATGTTCATATCCCCTTTTTCAAACTCTTCTTTCCTAGTAGTAGAGTCCGTTTACAATAAAAAGGTGTCGAACATACGTCAAGGTAAAAAGTAAATATGGAATGCGTGCAGAGATCGTTCGGTAGTCTGGGAATGGATTAGAATGGAGAATTGATGTCATTTTGGCTGCGGTTACCGTTATTGGGGCGGGACCAGCGGGCTTAGCGGCGGCTGAAGTTCTAGCAAGACGAGGTATAGAAGTCACTGTCATTGAAAAGGACACTAATCCAGGAGAAATGAAACCTTGTGGTGGGATGCTACGGATTGATGGGGTAGAAACATTCAGAATCCCTTGGCGACTTGCGAGCCGTCAGATTAAGGGAATGAGGGTAGTCATGCCTAACCACAAGGCGGAGGAAGTAGATTATTCTCACGTGATCTCATTGAACATCGACAGAGGAGTCCTTGGTCGGTATCTAGTTGGGCGGGTTAGAGAATTAGGCGGTATTGTGAACACGGGGAGCAAAGTGGTTGATGTAAACTGGCTGGGCGACAAGGAGGCAAGGAACTATGAACTAATATGCATAGGGGTAGATGACAGAGTAACGAAAGTTAGAACTGAGTTATTGATAGGTGCAGATGGGACTAGTTCCATGGTGGTTAAGAAGACGGGAGTCCACCAGTCCTTCAAACCAAATCAGCTAGGTCTCTGCGTCCAGCATCAGATCAGATTGGAGAACAGCCTAATTGAGCAGAGGATCGGCGATATGAACGAGGTCTACTACGGGCGAGATGTATCCCCATTTGGATACGCATGGATAGCGCCAAAAAACAACTTGGTCACGGTGGGAGTCGGCGCCCTTCTCTCCGCGGTGAAGGGCAGTCTCAAGAACTATTTGAACTACTTCGTCAGAAAACATCCAATTGCAAGTAGAAAACTAGAGGGCGGCAAGATACTGAGAACTGAGACCGCATTATGTCCTCTATCAGGACCGATTTCACCAACATTCGACAATAACCTAATCGTAGCAGGCGACGCCGCTGGGCACTGCTCACCAGTGTCAGGGGAGGGAGTCTATTATTCAATGGTTGCAGGGAGAATAGCGGGACAGATCGCTTCAGAAGCAATCAAAGCTAACAATCTGTCTGCAAGGTATCTAGGGAGATACGAACGATTATGGAGGAGAACCATTGCCAGCGACCTAAGATGGGGAAGGCTACTACAAGGAATAGCCAACAGAAGAGGATTCATGAGTGGAACATTCAAGAAAGAGACTCCATTGAAAAGTCGCTTGAATAGAAAAGTCACAGATATACTGACAGGGGTCCGCCCGTACAAACAGACTTTGATCAAGGCAATTCCAGAGTTCGTGTTGGCGAAAGTGATAGGGTGAATCAACCAAGACTAGAAGTAAATTTGCAGATGCATATCGACGACTGTGAATTGTCCCTACCACGCGGTGCTAGTTTTACTCCTCGATTTTCTTATTGACTATTCTTCGGGTGTCTCTTCTTCGCCTTGATAATAGTCAAGCGCTTGCCTATAGGCTTCTACTCGTTCATCTTCGGTTAGCTCTAGTGCTCTCTTCTTGACTTCTTTGCCTTCCACGACGATCAGCCGTTCCTTTGATTCAGGTGGTAACATAACCTTCAGCTTGTAGGCCTCTAAGTCCTTCGGCTGATAGGATGCTCCGCAGTTCTTGCATTTGAGTAAGATTTTTCTACCTTCTTTCTTAGGGAGGAGTAGCTTCCCGCATTTTGGGCAGAACTCTAGATTTCCCATTACTTGCTTGAGACCCTCCTTGTGCACTGCGAGCGAGTAAGAAAATCTTAATGGCATCACTCGCTTTTAAACGTTTTCTCCGTAACTTACACTTACTCTTCTGATTTCCTAGTAGTTGGGAGACTTGATTGGAATGACCGCTTTCCTCTCCTCTATTTCTCTGAGGGCCTTACGACACAGACCTATGGCTCTACTTACCTTAACCAGTTCTTTTCTCATGTCGATGTTCATTTCCTTTCGGAAGAAGTTGAGCACGGTTCGTATGGCTCGATACCTATACTTCAACTCAGAGAGCCGTGGTCTGTAAGTTTTGGTAGGGAAGTATTCCCCCTGCAACCGGATAAGGGTTGATAAATTCTTGCAAGCCTGGACTAATTTCTTACACTGTGCCCTTCGAATTGCTTTCATGCGCTGAACAAGGAACATACTCATAGAATGATCCAAAACAGTCATCCTCGATAACCTTATCACTCTGCTACCCAGTTCATTCAGGACATCAACAAATCCTCTTGGGGTAGTGATCTTGTCTTTCCCGTAGTTGTGCCCAATCGTCCTGAGTATCTTCAATTGAGGAAAAGCATAAACAGAAGAGCAAAGCTTGAAGCAAGGCGCTCTTTGCAACGCCCGCTGAACAACCTTCCTTGTTTTCGTTGGAGGCATGTTCAACCTGAAAGCTACAACCATGAGGCTGCCGAGTTCGAAGATCCCCTTCTTCTCATCAATGAAGTGCCTGACTATGTTCCTGGAACGCTTCAAAACGATAATATTTTCCATCTCAGAATGAGATAATGCCGCGCGCAACTGATGACCCGGAACACGCCAAAACAAGTTGTTGAAACTGTTGCAACCCAGACTACGCAGGTGACTTGAAACAAACGGCTTACGGGAAGGATCAGGACGAATCTGCGCCAAGTAGCAGAACGAAGCTTGACTTGAAGACATCAGAGTACTCCCTGAGGAATTCTCTTGACGAATAAGTAAACAGCTTTATGACAATTCGGTTTTAAGGCTTTTGTGATCCCAGAGCTGATCAGAACAATCCATACCAAATCTAGTAAGATCTTGCAGCACTAGGTAACGGGTAATTCGGGATGCGACTATCTGATTTGGAAATTAAAGGATAGTTGTCATAATTTTCTCTCTCATTGCGACTTATAAGTAGCCAAAAAGGTGCATTAGGCTTTTGATGGGCAAATTCACCGCTGAGAAGGCTCAGAAATGTCTCACAGGGCAGAATTGTCGGAAGCTATTTTAGTAAAAAAGAATATTTGGGTCGTACTTGGATTAAGCTACCTTTTAATAACGAATATCTTCCACGCTTAAACAAGAGAAGGATGACTGGAGGCAAACTTCGAAATGAAAGACGAAGAAGAGGACATTGAAGAAGAGGAAGAAGACTGGGAAGACGAAGACGAAGACTGGGAAGAAGACGAAGACTGGGAAGAAGACGAAGAAGAAGAGGAAGAAGACCTCGGAGACGAGGAGTAAACAAGCTCCTCAACAGGAAGAGCCCTCCTATCTACCGACCTCCCCGCGTTCACTTGAAGACAAATTGCGCTCGGGGGGCGCCTCCGAACGCAGAGTATTCTCTTTTTTCTGTATTGATCTCGGTTCACAATTGCTAGCGAGATCTTTCGTTCCCTGTTATCTAATTTTCTTGATTGTTCACTCAATAATCTTAAATAACCCTGATGAGCAAATAGTACGTGTCATTGCACACGAGGGGATAGACGCTCTCCCAAGAATGCTGCTTACTCGTGAAGTATCTATGTGGCATGATACGATTCGCTTCAGCTATGTAGTGTCGCAGTTCACATGAGCGCTGGTGGTGAAACAAGTGGTGACTGACAAGGTCATGAAGATGTTCGTCGAAACGAACTGTCCAAGTTGTAAGGCACTGAAGAGTTTTCTCAATTCCAAGAACGTCAAGTATGTTGAGCTCAACATTGATAATCCAGAACACAAGGTTGACGCATTGATGCTGAATATATACACTGTCCCAGCACTTATGATCGGGGATAAGGTGCTTAGGGCAAGTGAGATGTTCGACTCAAGTAATAGCCTGAAAAGGGATCAGGTTCTGAAGTTTATTGGAAAAGACTAGCTATCTCGTGGAAGGATAAGAGGAGGCTGCCGCAATATGGATGTGGTGAATGACCCGTATGTCAGGAGTTGGGTTGAAAGCGTTCAACTCCGCAAGCAAGGCAAACCACTAGTTAGAACAAACCGAGGGATCATTGAGTTTTTTGATAAGCAGAAGATTGTTGATAGCGTGCTCAGAGAAACATCTCTTGCGACCGAGCATTATCCGGACTTGCCGCCGTTGGGAAAGGAGGAAGCCCAAGATCTAGCCGACCAGGTATATGAAAAGTATGTGAGGAACCTGCCTTTCGTGAGCGGCCCGCTTATCAGAGAGCTCATCTGCGCTGAGATGCTGATGAGAGCAACAAGGGAGCCCAGGTATGCGATCTACAGGAATTTCTACACAAGAGTGGGAATGCCGATTTACGATTACATCAAGATAATGGAAGGAAGAGGGTTTGAAGCTAAGGAGAATGCCAATAGTCAACCTAACCCGGAGACGCTCCACAAGAAAGTCGCCGATAAGGCAGCGAAGGAAGCAAACTTACTTGCTGTAATTCCGCCATACCTGGCGGATGCTCACATGAGGAAAAGAATACACATACATGACTTGGAGTACTTCGCTACGAGACCATTCTGTCAAAATCATGACTTGAGATACTTCTTCTACTCTGGGTTGCTTCCCGATGGTGTCGGAGCTAGGACTTCAGTCGCAGGTCCGGCTAAACACCCTGAGGTTGCCATACTGCACTCTGTCAAGGCTTTGGCCTCCGCCCAGACTAACTGGGCGGGTGGCCAAGGATGGTACAACTACACGTTATTCTTTGCTCCCTATGTGAGAGGATTGTCCTATGAGAGAGTTAAGCAACTTGCTCAGATGCTCTTCTTCGAGCATACGCAAGCTTATGTCGCCCGGGGCGGTCAACTGCTCTTCGCTTCGATTGAGATGCCTCCTGGCGTTCCGAAAATATTCAGAGACATACACGTAGTCAAGGGCGGCAAGATCCTGGGCGACGTTTATGGCGACTATGAAGATGAGACTCGAATGATGTTCAACGCGCTCTGCGAAGTTGCTATGGAGGGCGACAAGTGGGGTAAGCCATTCTTCTTCCCGAAGATGGAGATAGTTTATGACAAGGAGTTCATGACCCCAGAGTATGAGGAGAGTTATCTGCTGGCTGCGAAGCTGACAGCCAAGTTCGGGATCCCATACTTTGAGAACAAGATCCCTGGTTATAGGAGCGGCGGAGATAACGGAGTACGGCTAGGGTGTTACCAGTGTTGCTCCTATGATCAAGCAAGTTCACCTGAAGAGGACCCCGCTTTTTGGGATAAGCTGAATTTCGTTGATGGGAAGCATTTCTCATGGGGAGCTGTTCAGGTCGTAAGCCTGAACATGCCCCAGCATGCCTACATGGCCAAGGGAAATGATACGCTACTGTGGGAAGAGATTGAGAAGAGCATGAGGATGTCCCTGGACACCTTCAGGATCAAGAAGAGACTCTTGGATAAGCAAGTGAAAAATGGTCTCTTACCCTTCATGACGATGCAGCCCAAGGTCAACGGCATGACTATGCCGCCACTAGTTGATGTAGAGACTCTTCGCTACATAGTTGGTCTGGTTGGAGTTAATGAGATGGCGCAATTCCACGTGGGTGAACAGCTTCACGAAAGTAACGACGCACTGAGATTCTCTCTCAGGACTGTTGTAGAGATGGAGAGAATAAGAAAAGAGCTGGAAGAAGAATCCAGCCTACTACTTGCAATAGCAAGAACACCAGCAGAGTCATGTGCGCAGTCCATGGCTGTAGCTGACTTGATCCACTACCCGCAGGAATCCAGAAGCGTTGTCAAAGGGGATCTCAAGGCTTGGGAAGAGAAGTCTACAAGTGATGGTGCTGATGCTCCAGTTTATTACTCTAATGGAACACACGCTTACGTTGGAGCCCATCTAGCGCTCTCCGGAAAGCTGAGAATAGAACAGCCTTTCTGGGCGCTGATGTCTGGTGGGAACATGTTCCACATTTGGCTCGGAGAGGCGAATCCCGACCCAGAAGCGATGGCAAGGCTGACGAGGAGGATAGCAACAGAGTCCCAGATCGGGTACTTCGCGTACACAAAAGACCTCACGACGTGTGAAAACTGCAACATCACTTCACCTGGACTCAGAGACTCCTGCCCGAACTGCAACTCAGAGAACGTGGAATGGTATTCAAGGATCACTGGTTACTACCAGTCCGTTGGCAAGAATGGCGGTGTGGCTGGCTGGAACGCCGCCAAGAAACAAGAACTGCTAGACAGATATAGAATAAAAGGAGACACACTTTTCGGCTAAATGAGTCCAACCCTTGGGGGAAGACCCCCTCCCCCTGGTTTTTTTTAAGATTAGTACCCAGACGGTCAGGAGTTCTCCCTAGAATTTCTCCTTTGATTAGTACGCTCTCTCGGCCCTCGAGTCATGACTAGCTGACTGATGATTCTTGTTCCTCGGGTTTAACCCTTGATCACCGAGAGCGGTTTTAGCCTGACGACTTTCTTTGATAAACCTGCTTTATCACATGAATCAACAACATCGTCTACATTCTTGTATGATTCAGATGCCTCTTCAGCCAATTCTCCTATTGAGGCTGCCTGAACCTCTACCCCTTGTGACTCCAGCCGCCTCATAATGTCTCGCGGGGAGAATTTGCGTGTCGCGCCGGCTCTACTCATTGTTCTTCCAGCCCCATGGCAAGTTGAGCCAAATGTTTCAATCATTGCTTGATCGGTTCCAATCAAAATGTAGCTGGCTGTTCCCATGCTTCCGCCGACGAGTACTGGTTGGCCTATCTCGCTGTAGGCTGATGGTAGTTCAGGGTGTTTTGGTGCGAAGCTCCGTGTAGCTCCTTTTCGGTGAATGCAAACTTTCAGTTTCTTTCCATTGATTTCGTGCTCCTCAATCTTGGCGATATTGTGGGCAACATCGTATAATAGGTGCAGTCCCAATTTCTCTGCATCTGTAGCGAGAACCTTCTGGAAGCTCTCTCTAACCCAGTGAGTAATGCATTGCCTATTCGCCCAGGCGTAGTTTGCTCCACATCGCATCCCCGCGAGGTAGTCTATGCCTTCCTTAGAGTTTACTGGAGCACATGCCAGCTGTCTGTCCGGAAGAGCTATCTTGTACTTCATTGCTGCGCCTTCCATTACGCGTATGTAGTCACTAGCTATCTGGTGTCCGCATCCCCTCGACCCGCTATGGATCATTACCGTTACCTGTCCGACGTGAGTTACCCCCATGATCTTGGCCGCCTTTTCGTCGAAGATCTTTTCGACGATTTGAGTCTCCAAGTAGTGATTGCCACTTCCAAGTGTTCCTAGCTGTGGAGCTCCTCTTTGCTTTGCTCTTGAGCTCACCTTATCCGCGTCGGCTTCCTTCATGCATCCTTTTTCCTCTGTTCTCCCGAGGTCCTCCTCCCAGCCATAGCCTTGTTCAACAGCCCACTTCGCGCCGCCTTCAAGCACCGCATCGAGTTTGTTACTCTCTATTCTTATTTTTCCGGTCGCGCCCACTCCGCTTGGCACGTTGTTGAAGACTGATGAAGTAAGTGCCTTTATCTTCGGTCTCACGTCCTTTTCGTCGAGATTCGTAGTCAGTATTCTCACTCCGCAGTTTATGTCGTAACCTACCCCACCGGGACTGACTACACCGTTGTTCATGTCAAAAGCAGCAACCCCGCCTATCGGGAATCCATATCCCCAATGGGCGTCCGGAAGGGCTATCGAGTAGTTGTAGATCCCAGGTAATGTTGCGACATTTGCGCACTGGTCGAGCGCGCCTTTCTCAAGTCCTTTGAAGAGCTTGTCGTTCATAATAAGTCTACCCGGAACCCGCATTCCAGATCTGTAGGAGGTGGGGATTTCCCATCTGACTTCGTCTATTCTCTTGATTTGGCTGGAAGTTGACAATGTGAGGTTCTCCTCTACGGTTTCTTTTAGATGCTTGATGAGGAGTGGGCTAATATAAGTCTTATTGAGATATGAGGACAATCAGACGTGATTCAATGAAACTGTGATAGGAGTAGCATTAGCCATGGGAACCTGATTATCCTACGCCCCTCGACACCTGTCCTTGATGTTGCTTCAATTGCTTTTGAGTTTTGCCGAGATTGCTAGCATTCTTTCAACTGGTATCCTTGCTTTTTCTATAACCTCTTTCGACAGTGTGATTTCAGGTTCTCCGTTTCTAAGGGTTTTTATCATTTTCTCTAATGTGTGCATCTTCATGTTTGGACACACGGCATATGGTGAGGCGGGTATGAAGGTTCTATTTGGGTTCTCCTTCTTCAACCGGTGGATTACACCTACTTCTGTGGCTACTATGAATTTCTCCTTGTTGGAGTTCTTCACATATTTCACCATTCCCTCGGTGCTCGCAATCACGTCTGCCCTTTCCTGTACTTCTGGTATGCACTCTGGGTGTGCTAAGACCACTGCATCGGGACTCTCTTCTTTAGCTAGCAAGACTTCTTCTAGTGAGATCATGTGGTGTGTTGGGCATATTCCTCGTTGAGGGACTGTGATTACCTTCTTGGATGTTCTCTTTTGGACATAGTAGCTCAGATTCATGTCTGGTCCAAAAAGGATCGTACCCTTTTTCGAATAATTAACTATTTCTGGAGCATTTGCGGAGGTGCAAATGTAGTTGCACTCAGTCTTGACGTCAGCATGAGTATTGATGTACATTATTACGTCAGCGCTTGGGTTTGATCTCTTAGCATCCCGGAGCGTCTCAACGGTGAGCATCATCGCCATTGGGCACTTGGAACGTTGATCAGGGATCAGAACCTTCTTCTTAGGATTCAGTATCTTGGCTGTCTCTGCCATGAAGTCTACGCCGCAGAAGAGTATCGTGTCGCATTTTGTTTTCGATGCATTAATGGATAGTCCCAGCGAGTCTCCTACGAAATCCGCTACGTCCTGCACTTCGGACCTCTGATAGTTGTGCGCGAGTATGACCGCATTCTTCTCTTTTTTGAGCTTCATCAATTCGCTCTTTAAATCGTTGAACTCGCCGTCGTTCTCTGCCTCAGTTAGGCCCATATCTGCTCTATGCGCCTCCGCATAAACTTTATTAGCTGACTACTGAAGGAATAAGGTTAAAATAAGGTTATCACCGTTTTATTCTTTTGTTTCAGTTGTGGGAGTGTGACGGTCACTATGCCCGAAGAAGGTCAACTTAGAGTTGCTGAGATAGATAAGAGGAATGCTGGTCGTGGGATAGTAAGAATCGACCCTAAGGTTATGGAGAAACTCAAGCTAAGTTCAGGGGATATCGTTGAGATTAACGGTAAGAAAAGCACTGGTGCTGTGGTCATCCTTGGCAGACCCGAGGACGCTGGGCAAGGTACCATCAGGATGGACGGGCTAGTGAGAGCTAATGCTGGCACTAGCATAGGTGAATTCGTTACCATTAAGAAGGCTGAGGACAAGGCGGCGCATAGAGTGGTGTTGGCACCAGCGGAAGAGGGCATCAGGCTTTCTGCCCCCGGAGAACTGTTGAGGGATAACCTTTTGGATAAGGCTGTAAAGAGGGGAGACATAATCAGTGTAGCTGCGAGTCCCATAGGTCCTTCAATAGAGGACTTATTCGGGTTCTTGGGCAGAAGAGCGCCCTTTGCTCTAACTGAGATGAGGTTGGTTGTCGTTTCAACTGAACCCGCGGGCATAGTCAAGGTGACGGCAAACACGGTTGTTGAGGTTCAGGCTGAAGCCGTCAAGGTGCCACGTGGAGTTCCCCTGGTAACTTATGAGGATATTGGTGGTTTGGATGATGCTATTCAACGTGTCCGTGAAATGGTTGAGTTGCCGCTCAAGCACCCTGAGCTCTTCCAGCGCCTTGGGATAGAGCCTCCTAAAGGGGTTCTTCTTCATGGCCCACCTGGGTGCGGTAAGACGCTGTTGGCTAGGGCTGTGGCCAATGAGTCTGACGCCTATTTCACATCAATAAACGGACCGGAGATCATGAGTAAGTTCTATGGGGAGTCTGAGCAGAGACTCAGAGAGGTATTCGCTGAAGCTGAGAAGAATGCACCGTCAATAATATTCATCGATGAACTGGATAGTATTGCACCTAAGAGGGAGG
>JAUQYT010000065.1 GCA_030587605.1 Candidatus Njordarchaeum guaymasense | reverse complement strand
AGAGAAGGAAAAAAGGAGTGATCCATTTGGATTTTAGCTTCACAGAAGAACAGGAAATGTTAAGACAGACTGTTCGTGAATTCGGAGAAAAGAAACTTCGTCCACGAATACGGGAACTTGATGAGAAGAAGGAGATTCCTGAGGATGTCATAAAGGGAATGGTTGACATGGGGCTATTTGGTGTCAACTTGTCCAGCGCTGTGGGAGGCTCTGAACAAGATCTGACTGCGGCCGCCATAGTCGTTGAGGAGCTCGCTCGTGCAGATTTCACATGCGCTACTGCCGTGTACTATCTCGTTCAGGTAGGCTGGGGAATGGTATTTGACAAATACGGAACTCAACAAGCCAGAATGGAGATTTTACCGAAGATGATCAAGCAGGAGAACTTCTTCGGGATAGCAACAACCGAACCTGAGGGCGGGTCCGACCTAGCCGCGATTAGAACAGTAATCAAGAAGAAAGGGAATAAGTGGATCATAAACGGCGAGAAAGCCTACATTAGTGGCGTCAGCGAAGCTATGAAGCTAGGTGGTGGCTACTTCGGACTAGCTAAGTCAGCCCCAGAGCTTGGCCACAAGGGTTTCACCTGCATAGTGTTCCCAATGGGGCGAAATGTCAGAGGACTCTCAACAACACTGTACGAGGACATGGGGAGAATGGGTCTCTCAACCGGCGGCTTCACCATGAAAGATGTCGAAGTGCCAGACTACTACGTCATAGGGCAGGTCAACAATGGATTCTACCTCGCAATGGAAGGATTTAATGCAGCTCGTGTACTTGTGGCTGCCGCCTGCTGTGGAGCAGCTAGAGGCTGCTTGGATTACGGGATTGAGTTCTTAAAGCAGAGGAAGGCATTTGGTCAGGCACTTGCAAAATTCCAAGGCATCCAGTTCGAACTAGCAGATAACTATGCCCAACTTGACGCGGCAAGACTCGTAACTTATAGATCGGCATGGATGGTCGACGAGTACTACAAGAACAAGAAATTCACATCGCTCGAATGCAGCAAAGCGGTCGCTGAAGCAAAGCTTCTCGCTCCCATAATCGGGTTCAAGGTAGCTAACGACGCAATGACGTGGATGGGCGCTTACGGCTACACCAAGGAAGGGCTAATAGAGTCAGGAGTGAGAGGAATCAGATCCTACTCAGTGGGAGCAGAGGGAGCCCAAAACGTAATGCGCATAATAATAGCTCGGGAAGTCCTGGGAAAAGAGTTCATCAAGTAGTCTCGGCTCTTAGAAAATCCTAGAACGGATTATTCTTCTTCCTTTTTATTTTTCTTCAATTCATAGTCAGTTTTGCCGAGAATTAGTTGTGTGATACAAGACAAAAAGAAAGAAAAAAGGTGTTTTGAAGAAAGGGTGCCTAGTCGCTGATGAGCAAATTACTAGATCACTTTGTTCAAGACTTCTAGAAGCTCGAGTACCTGCATATTGGATCCCATCTGCTTTACTCCATCTGAGAGATTCAAGTAGCAGAATGGGCATGACGTAACTATGGCTTGCGCTCCAGTAGCTTGAGCTTCGGTTATTCGTTCTCTTGCTGTTTCAATGGCGAGTTCAGGGTACTGGCTCTTTACTCCTCCTCCCGAACCGCAGCACCACGAGTCTTCCTTGATACGGTACATTTCCACGAATTGCAGGTTTGGTATCGCCTTCAAGACGCGTCTAGGTTTCTCGTACCATTCCTGTTTCGCTTGGTCAGCCTTTCTCTGGTCAGAGAGCCAGTTGTTAGATCCTGCAAGGATGTCTTTCTCGATCTGCTTACCTACGTGTCTGCCCAGGTGGCACGGGTCATGCCATGTTACCTTCATGTTGAAAGGTTTGCTGATCTTAAGCTTGCTCTGAGATATCAAATCGGACACGAATTCCATCGTATGCTTTACTTCAAATGGTAACTTGTTTCCTGTGACCTTTGGATAGTCTACTCTAAAGGTTCTATAGCAGCCTGCGCAGCAGAAAAGTACCTGCTTAAATGGCTTGAATAGTTTCATATTCTTCTCTACGACTTTCTTGGCAATCGGCACCTGGCCAGTTCTAATTAATGGCGAGCCGCAGCAGGCTTCGTCTGTGATTACCGTGTAGTTGACTCCAAGTTTGTCAAGTATCTCCTGAGTAGCCTTGGCAATCCCTTTCTGTCTATATGAGGCTGTGCAACCTACGAAGAAGGCAACGTCAGCATTCTTGAGGTTCTTCCTCTTTCCGTCATACCACGCTGTGCGATCACTCTGCTTCTCCTTGTACGGGTTCCACATTGTAGGGTCATTTACAGCATCGCGTATCCCAAGATGCTTGGCAAGTGCTGGTGCTCCCGCCTCGATGTACGCTGCTCTAAGAGCTTCTATGACATCGACGGTTGAGATCTTGTTCTCGCACTGGGCATCACAGTTTCCGCAAGTGGGACACTTGAATAGCATATCTGCCATTTCATCTGAGAACTTTAAGTTTCCTTCAAGGACAGCGCGGGCGATCCATACTTTTCCAGCATTCCAGTACGCCTCCCATCCGTACTCCTTTCCAGATGGGCAGCCTGTGATAGTTCCTTCATACAATCGTCCTTGGTACTCGCCGATCCCCTGCCTGTCGGGTTCACCTGAGTAAGCAAATCTACATGCCTTACAATGGATACATCTGTAGATTTCCTTTTGTAAGTTCTTCAAACTTTCCATATTCATGAACCTCCTTTATGGTAGGCCTAGTCTGCCTGGATGCAAGATCCCCTTTGGATCGAGTAGCTTCTTGATCTTCCTTAGGAGACTGTAATACTCCTTTGCCTTGGCGAAAGTCAAAGGTGCGTGGACAAATGGATCCGGTCTGTAGTTTAACCAGCCCTTGTCTAGGAAGATCTCAGTTGTCTCTCTGTTCAGTTTCGTTACGTTCTCTATTGACTCTTTGCTTGTAGCATCGTAACAAACAATCGGCATACATATAGCCTCACGAGCGTGGTCGATTGAAGCAACCCACATTACTGGCGGGAACCCATAGTCTTGCATTTTCTGGCAATAGATCTCGCTGAACTCGGCACAGCCCTTCCACGGTGTGTACCAAGTTATGAAGAGGAATCCTGCGTTCCACAGCGCGTATGGTATGGCAATTTTGTTTGGCTTCAGAAGCCTTGAGGCTATCTGCTTCGGGTGAAGTTTCCACTGCGGGGTCTGATGCCCAGTTCTCTGCTCGTAGCTCTTAGCAACCTCGTCGATCTTCTTGACAGTGTAGTCCAACTCTTCCTTAGTCCAAGCCCAGACTTCGAAGTTCATCCACCACTTCGAAATCCCCATTTTCTCGTAGGCTTCATAATCATTGGGGACTCTCTCTTTCGGCCACCTAGTCATAATAAGAGGCCAGTTTCCTCCTTGAACCATCACACAGTGGTCTGCTATTCCCATCTCGTACTTGGACACCTCAAGAGTCAGATCCTGCATGTCGTAGGGATTATCCATCCCGTATGCGACTACCGTCTTGTGCTCTAAGTGTGGCATTATCTTGATGGCGCACTTTGTTATGACTCCCATGGTCCCTTGAGATCCTAAGAAAAGTCCGCCAATGTCAGGTCCGATACCCCACTTGTAAAATGGCTTGGCACCGGGCAAGGCCCAGCTACCTGTTCTTATGACGTCTCCTGTCGCCAAGACTACCTCCATGCCCATGACTGTGTCGGCTTGAGGTCCATACCTACCTGTAACCAAGCTAAAGCCTCGTTCTATAGCGTCTCCTAGAATTGTGGCTGCTGGGGGTGCTCCGTCTGGCACTGGAGGAGCCCAACCCGGGTACTTCTTCTTCATGTAAGCCCAAACTTCACCAGATCTGACACCCGGCTCGACAACTATGTATCTGGCGTCGGTGTCGACTTCGATTATCTTGTTCATCTCACCGAGATCCATGAGGATCCCTCCGGGCTCTATGGTTGGGCACGCAAATCCACCACTAAGTCCGCCTGATGCCGGTGTAACAGGAATTGACTCTTCGGTGGCGATCTTAAGAACTCCTTGAACCTCTTCGACACTCTTCGGTCTGACTACGCAGTCAGCGACGCACGACTCAAGTCCCATGATGCCCTTTGAGACATAAGAGTACAGGATTGGCTTGCTCGTTGTAACGTATTTCTCACTTACAACGCCTGCAATCCGCTTGACGATTTGAGGTGTCACTTTATTGTATTCCTGCTTCTTACTCATACATCTCTTCCTCCGAAATTCTCGTTGACTCTCAACATAGATTGAATAACAATATCCTCAAGATAGAACGTTAAAACGAGAGTCCGCTTACTATTTAAGATTTGATGCTTTTACGGTGACTTACATAGAGCCCACAGATTTCCGAATGTGTCGGCTAGTTTTTAGAGGGTTTCGACTCAGTGTCCAGAAAGCATTGGTGTAAAAAGGTAGCTCTTAGCCAAGCAACATCAATTTTATCACAGTTCTCGATGAGAGTTACCGAAAAGGCGACATAGCTACTTGGATGGAAAATCTAGAAGTTGCCTATCCACCCTTCGTTCTCCCCGTCCTCTGTAGTTATCTGTACGAAGGTGACAACCCTCTCTTTTCCTCCTGATCCGCCAAAAACGTTTTGGCACTTTATTCTGAAATTGTAACCGCACTTGCCGCATTTGATCCCATATTCGTCGGTGGTTGTGCTCCAGGACTCTGAAGTAGCCCCAGTGTTTTCTCTCGAACCCTTTCTCTTACTTAAGAGCTGCAGTTTCTCAACGACGTCGTTCCCGCATCTTGGGCACTCTTTCAAGTTAAGAGGCTGCATTCCTCTAGTTCCTAGTGGCGCGTAGACGACATCAGGTAGCTCGTCCAAATCCAACACATGAACTCTCCTTTTGTTTTGATGGACGGTGAGACCGTACCGTTGTGAGGCCTAACCAATCCGTGACACGTATGTCTTCTCGTACCATATCGTTGTTCTAAAATGGTAAGATAAGATTTTGTTTCAATTAGCAGTTACGCTGAAAATACTACTGTGAGTAGTAGCTTTTATATACTAGTTATAATTTCAGATCAATGCGCCAATCGGGGCTAATTTTCGAATATGGGAGTGGTGAGATCTGTTACGTCAATGGAAAACGTTGTGGACATGGCGAGTCGGATTTTCTTTAGCGGAATCAGATGCGCTGTTGTGAAGGCGTTGTACGACGGTGGACCTCTTAGCGGTGATTTATTGATCCAAAATGTGGGCTTCAATCCCGCCTACACTTCGAAATTCAAGCAGAGGTATATTCGAACCCTTGCGAATGCTAATTTTATTATTCAGAACGGTGACGCGTTCCTGCTGACCCCTACAGGACTCTCAGTCGTTGAAATGGTTGACGAGGCAGGTTGCGAGTTAAGCCTGTTCAGCAAGATACACTATCTCTATGCTCTGAAGGAACCGAAGACAAATGAGCAACTCATGAAGGAACTGGGTATATCGCGGCGAGCATGCTGGGAACAGGTAGAGCACTTGAAGTCACTTGGACTGGTACGCACTCTGAGAACAACCTATAAGGCCAAGTCGAATCTAAGAACCGAGGAAATAAAAAATCTTCCCGCATACCATAAGCGACTTCTTTGTCTAATGATAACCAAAGGACCACTCTCACCAGAAGAGATCTCATTGATAATGAGGCAAAGGCTCAACAGCGTATACTCAAGGCTGTCCGAGCTCAAAAGAATGAATCTAGTCGAGCATTCAGAAAGTCTCCCTGCTTCCACGAACTCATTCCATATATATCATGAGCTAACCGAGAAGGGAACAAAAATACTGAGGAAGCTTGACCAATTAAATCGCATAAACCTCTACGTAAGATTAACCATAGATTGCCTGCGTGCCCGCAATAACACGAGCTGCCACAATGGCAATGGTAGCAGTTATGGTAATGTTAACGGGAACTACGGAGAAAGAAGCTTCTTTGGTCTATCATTCGATGAAAGATCCGTTGACGAGCACGAAGTATGGGACTTCATAGCGAGGAAAACAGGTAACCGAAATGTCGACACCTTCGAAGTTAGGAAGGCGTTTAATCTCCTGCGACGAAGTGGCGTACTGTCTGGACACAAGTACTATGGCTACATGGCATCAACTCATACCGCTGCCACAGCTTAGAACCTTCAAAGAAAAAGAGAGACGAGGGAATACCATCCGCTCTGGAATTCCCTTGCGGTGCAACCTCTATGCTCCCTTTTCTATCTTGCCGTCGCGCAGATGAATCACTCGACTAGCATATTGCTTCATTTCTTCATTGTGAGTAACGAGAACCACCGTCGTTCCTTGCTCCTCATTAAGCCTCTTCAAAAGCTCCATTATGTCCTTGCCAGTCTTGGTATCAAGGTTTCCAGTTGGCTCATCAGCGAATATCACTTTAGGATTGTTTACGAGGGCTCTTGCGATAGCTACTCTTTGCATCTCTCCACCAGACAACTCTCTCGCCCTATGGTCCTTTCTTTCAAGTAAGTCGACAGCCCTCAACATGTCTATAGCCTTCTTCTCAATATCCTTTGTCTTCATGTCGGTTGGCAATAGTGGAGCCATGACGTTCTCCATGGCTGTCATATCCTGGACTAGGTTGAAATCTTGGAATACGAAGCCAACTTTTTCCCTGCGCAGCTTGGGAAACAGTCTCTCGTCGATCACTGTCGTATCGATGCCATCGAGTATGACCTTGCCGCTCGAAGGCGAATCTAGTCCGCTAAGGAGATTCAAAAGAGTTGTTTTACCACAACCGCTTGGACCAACGACGGCTAGGAATTCTCCTTCCTTTATTTCTAGGTTAGCGTTCTTTATGGCTACAACTACTTCACGGCCCCGATGATACTCCTTAGAGGCATCTTTAGTTATAATCACACCATACGAGGATGACTTTCTTGAGGACATTTTCCCTGAACCTCCTTTAATTTAAGGCATCCGAAGAGCCTCCATCGGCTTCACAGCGAGGATTCTGTAGTACGCCAGCAATACGCCAGGAATCTGGGCTAACACTATAACAAAGAACGATATTAGTAACTTGTCTCTGGCAATGAAAATCTGTTGTATGTAGCTTGGAATGAAGAATACGGGTTTCGTTGGATCTCCTGAAAGATAAAACGAAAGTCCCGATAAGTGAATTCCGACTTCCACAAACAGGAGGAACGCGAGGCATGAGATTAGGAGTATCTCGCCAACTATCAGTATTCTTATGTTGCCATTCGACCACCCTATGCACTTCATTGTTGCAATCTCAGTTTTCCTAAAGGTTGTCAAGAGAAACCCATAGAGGGTTGCCACCACTATCCCGCCTAGAACTGCCATTAAGATCGAAATCGTGTTCGCAGACAGAAGAAGATAAGTCACCATGCCTATGAGGAAGCCGTAGATCACGATGAATGCCCAGAATCTTTTCTGCGCCCGCCAAGCTAAGCGAAATGACTTGAACAGTATCCTTACACCGGCCTTCACCAATTTGACGCAGTCCTCCTTCTAGTCAGAGGAGTATAGCTTTACGCTTAAATCTTCCAATTTATGTTGTTGATAT
>JAUQYT010000064.1 GCA_030587605.1 Candidatus Njordarchaeum guaymasense | reverse complement strand
GCCAATACCCTTTAACAACGTTTCCTCGCAAGGTCGCAACCGAGATGTATGTGACGCACTCATTGCCCCAAGGTTTTAGGGGAGGGACAGGAATGGTCAATGAGAACTTACCAACTTGACCGACATGGAGAACTGTTGGTCCATTCCAAGTTGAGACCTGAGTGCTGTTCACGTATAGGGCCCCGATCTTTACCTCATTGGCTCCAACATTCCTTACATAGATTGTAATGTTCATATGATCTGGACCTGTGAACCAAACCTCTTCTATCGCTAGACGCTCTTTCATCACTTCGCTTCTGGTTGAGAACCAGACTCCGGCTCCACCTTGATAGGCCCCCATCACGCCTGTCGTCCATATGAAGAGCGTCGTACCGAGTGAGACCACAATAATTACGACCAGAACGTTTGCTAGAATTGTGCTTATGGCTCTCCTACTGCCTATGAATCTAGGCATGGTTCTTCGATTTTTTATCATCACACTTCCTTCCGATTCCGAGAGGAACTGCCTCCAAAAAATGGGGGGTTCTGGAACGTAACGAAGGGCTGTTTTACGCTCCAATCCAACACTCAGAGCTAGCTACCTAAGCAGCGATCACAGTGAATGCGAACTGGGTACCTCTAGTCGTTATGAGTTTTACTGTGTACGAATGCCCTGACACCGCCGTCCAAGTGACCCCGACACCTACAGAATCGTTGACCTTAATTATCGTACCGAGATCTGTAGGTCCTGTTATTGTCTGCCCCGCTTCTTCAACATAGTAGCTTTCTATGGTAACGTCGACACTTCCCACGTTTCTGATGAAAAGTGTCGCAGTATTGTTTGCTTCCCACTTGTAGCTGTCCATTGAAAGCCCTTCCTTCACAGAAGGAGAGCTAGGCATCAAGCCGCCGAAGAGCCCTGTCGCCCAAGCGTAGACTATTACTGACGCCACGACTACGATGACGACCAAGAGCAGCGCTGCCAGTATGGTAGATATGCCCTTCCTTTTCCCCATTATTTTCTTCATTTTTGTTTCACCACTTGTGGTGCTCCCTTTTCGATGGTTGGGCTAACCTTTCGTCTGGCCCCTTTTCCCGCATTCTGTCAGTAGGGTTGCGGTCGGTATTTAACTGTTTCCGTGTGCCACACATCGACGAAACCTATTGCCCATGGCCATCAAGAGGTGTCAATCTAATGCTCCGCGTCTGTAATAAGCCGATTTTGACCCGTCTTTGACGGTTCTTTAAATCTTGAAACCTTGATCCCCCAGATTCTTCGAACGATAGGCCACAGGCGTGCGGTTAGTCCACCTCCATGTTCGTTTTACGACCATGCGCGAAGAAAAGGCTGATGTAACTCACTGGACCTAAATGAAGTTACAATATTGAGAATTGTATGATTCTAGCTTGCAGATTAGCCTCCATCGATAAATCAGTAATGATTTTAGCTAGATTTGATATGTAACTAGTCAACACATTGAACAGTTACATTTCTATTGAGTGGAGGAGGTTGAGAGGGGCCACCGTTGGATTACTGGATCAACATTATCTCCGTTCTTGTTGTATTCGCGTTTCTTGGATATGGTTCGTGGAGCGATATTAAGACGCGGGAAGTCTCAAATATTGTTTGGCTGCTCTTCGCTCCGATAGGAGCGACCCTGACTGTCGCAAGACTATACCTTTCACCTGAATTGCTGCGGATCTCTCTCGGCTCAATTATTGTTGCCACATCCTTTGCTCTTCTACTCTTCTACACTGGTGTATTCGGTGGAGCAGACGCCAAAGGTTTGATATGTATCGGCATATCGATTCCCACTTTGCCCGAAAACATACCTGCTTCTGTGAATTTCTTTCATCCATTCCTTCCCGTTGTCATTCTCTCGAACTCATTTCTAGTTGCTGTTTCAATGGCATTGTACATTCTCGTGCGTAACATGTTCTGGAAATATTCTACCCGTGGCAGTTTGTTCTTAGGCTTGGAGAGTGAGCCTGCTTGGAAGAAGGTCTTCGCCCTTGTTTCCGGGTATAAGGCCGATTTTAAGGAAGTTGAAGACAAGATGTACTTGTATCCATTGGAGGAAGTTGTTGAATCTGGAGGCGGCATAGAGCGGAGGCTCAACCTCTTCGTTGAGGCTGAGGTTGAGAGGCAGGATCTCCTCGGAAAATTAAGGCCATATGTGGAGAAAGCGGTTATTCCGGGTGAAATCTGGGCTACTCCTGGACTACCTATGTTAGTGTTCGTAACAATTGGCTTCGTATCGGCGCTTGTACTGGGCGACCTTATCTTTTTCATAATATCCGCGTTCGTAAGGGTCTTATGAAAAGCATTAGAACTCTCAAGGAGACGTTGAGGGGCAGGATCACTATGTTACAATTATTAGTATCTTAATCGCTTTCAAGTAATAGCGGAGCGGTCGATTTTGGGCCAATCTGGGGCGTATGTTACTTCACGAGATATGAGAATGCTGGAGATCAACTCTGAGTATCTTGGTGTACTTCCCCTCCAGTTGATGGAGAACGCAGGCAAAGCGGTAGCGGACGAAATAGCTTCAAGGTTCAAGCCTGGGTCGCAGATAGTCTTTTTTTCCGGCACTGGTCGCAACGGCGGGGATGGGATGGTTGCGGCTAGGCATCTTGTTGCAGACGGTTTCAAAGTGAAGTTCATCTTGGTGGGGCGTGAATCAGATATAAGTGATGAAATTGTGGTTCGGAACTGGAAGACTTTGAGAGAGATGGACTGGACGATTGACATAAGCGTCTTGAGCGACTCTAGTCTCATTCAACCTCTCAGCGCGAGCGTGCTCGTCGATGCGCTACTTGGGACGGGTGCTAAAGGAAACTTGCGTCAACCTGTCCTTCAAGCTGTTCGAGCCTTAAATGATTCTGAAGGCTTCTGCGTGGCAGTTGATGTCCCTTCAGGGGTTGACGCGGATACTGGAGATCTTTTGGGGGAAGCTGTGAGAGCGGATTTGACTGTGACATTCCATAGAATGAAATCGGGACTAGAGAAAGCCAGAGAGTACTGCGGAGAGATCAAAGTTGTTGAGATAGGGGTTCCCTATGAGGCTGAGCTCTACGCGGGTCCTGGAGATGTTGAGATCATCCCGAAGACGAGAGAGCCTCAATCCCATAAAGGAGATTTCGGTCGGCTTCTGATTGTCGGGGGAAGTGAAACTTTCTCAGGCGCTCCAGCTCTCGTAGCCTTGGCTGCACTCCGTACAGGGGTTGACCTCGCTTACGTTGCTGCGCCGGAGAGAACGGCTTACGCTATATCGTCATTCTCGCCGGACCTCATCACCATCAAACTCAGCGGTGAGCATCTTGCCTCTCAGAATGTTGGTCAACTGAAGGGTATGATCGCCAAGGCTACCGCTGTAGTAGCGGGTCCTGGACTTGGCACTCATAAGGATAGTTTCATTGCAGTTGAGGAGTTACTGAAGGTTCTGGAGGAATTCAGAAAGCCTACTCTTCTCGACGCTGATGCGCTCAAGGCCTTCGGCGCTATCAGGAGAAAGGTCGGTTTCCCGCTTGTAATCACCCCGCATTCTGGAGAGTTTGAAGCTGTAGCAGGCAGAAAGCCTTCAACAGAACTTCACGCAAGAGTTGAAGATGTCAAATCATTAGCGAAAGAAACAGGGTCCGTTGTGCTTCTGAAAGGCCATGTAGACATCATATCGGATGGAGAAAAGGTGAAGTTGAACTTCACGGGCAATCCAGGCATGACTGTTGGAGGAACTGGCGATGTGCTCTCAGGCATCGTTGGCGGCTTTATGGCTCAAGGAGTCGCTCCGTTTGAGGCTGCTGTTGCAGGCGCTTTCATAAACGGTGCGGCGGGTGACTTCGTCTATCGTGACAAAGGTTTTCACATGACTCCGACGGATTTGATCGAGTATATCCTGAGAATTATCATGAATCCGATGTCTCATAGAGATGTGAAGATCCATGAGAGATGAGAGACCTGTAAAGGTCTTTATCTTTCACATGAAACAAGATGATCCGAAGAAATGCACTTCAGCCAAACTCTTTCGCATGCATCTGGCTAAGCCTGTCTTCCGTTTATCTAATATTCCGAATAAGGCGATTGTTCTGAACCCAGTCGCAGAGCAGATATTGACCCGCAACGATAGAAAGGTGATTGAGGAGAGGGGTTTAGTCGCGGTAGATTGTTCTTGGGAGAAGGCTGATCAAGTGTTTGATAGAAGGTTCCCTGGGGTTAACAGGCGTCTACCTCTTCTGTTGGCTGGTAACCCGACGAACTATGCGACTTTGTCGAAATTGAGCTCACTTGAAGCTCTTGCTGCGGCTCTATATGTAGCAGGATTTAAAGCCCAAGCGCGAAGGTTGCTATCTATATTCAAGTGGGGGTCAACATTCTCGAGCCTTAATGAACAGCCGTTGGAGGAGTATAGTAAAGCTGAAGGCTCTGAAAAGATAGTCGAGTTGGAAAAGTCTTTCTTCCACTAATTCCGCCTGTATCTAAGGATGGCTGCGATACCGTGGAATGATTCCTTCAGCATAACGCCTTCTTCAG
>JAUQYT010000047.1 GCA_030587605.1 Candidatus Njordarchaeum guaymasense | reverse complement strand
AATCAATAAAGGTAAGGAATATCAATAACCAAAGAAAGAAGGGAACGCCACGAGTGCTATTAGCCTTGGGCGCCTTGACGTGTTTTACTACGGCAGATAGGCATAGATTAGACAGCATATTATCGATATGAATGCCCCGATGATTCCCCACATTAGCCAGTTTATCTTCAAGATTTGAGGGAAGATCTGGGTGAGGATTGGCAACGCTTCGAAGTAGATGAAGTTAGCAGCTATGCCCAATAGGAATCCAATGATCCCGATGAAACCGAGCGCTCCAACCGTCTTTAGCCTTCCCGTCTGTCTCACCCCTCGCCCGTTATATAGTCTCACTTCTAGTGCCATAAAGAAGGGAAATTTGTGGGCGGTATTCTATATGTTTCTCTGCTCCTCTAGCTAGCTAGGGATTTCCGAATGGAGATTCTTCCACGTGCTCTCCCGCTTTCAATGTGGGCAGTTCTGGGAACTTCTCCTTCATCCTCTGTTCTGCCACTATGGCTGCTTCGTTAAGTATCTTCTGAGCGTCTTCGCCTGCTGCCTCGAAGTCGAAAGTAGTTCCCGTGGTTTGTCCAGCCTCTATCATTATCTCATCTAACAGTCTCGCAACGTCGCCTAGCTCTTGCTCTGCCCCTGGCATGATGCCTGCTATTCCTGAACGGATGCTGTGTAGAACCTTTACGGCGGGTGCTAATGTCACAGCTGCGCTGCCTAGCTGGCTTATTGTGCTTAGTCTCAGGACAACTCTCTCTAGGGCTAGCTTCGCGCTCATCATGAAGTTTGCCATCTTGCGTATCTCAGCCAACTCATTGGCGTAGGCGTTAGCTCTCTGCGTGTCATGCTTTGAATAGGCATCCACGACCTTCGAGAAGAGGTTTCTGTCCCTTTCCTTGAGGCGGGTTATGGTACCTTCAATACTTTGAGACTGCGCGTCGATCCTTCTCATAGCGAATTCAAGTCTCGTTCTGAGAGGAGCTTGAGGTCTCAAGACACCTTTAATTCCGGTTCTTCCTGTTCCTTCCCATTCTTTGGAGAACTTCGACATAGTCTCACCTTTGTTACAGTCGATCTTTTGTTGATATTTCAATCTTTATATTATACTGGTATTTACACTCATGGCAATATATTGCGCCAATATGGTCCTTTTCAGGTCTTTTCAAAGTATTTCGTGTAAAAAGTAAGAGTATCTTTTTACGAGATTATCACAATATTGTCAAGGAATTGTCTAGAGTCTGTTTCCGTCAGTAGAGCCCTTATAGCGATGAACAATAGCTGATGATGCTATTGTCATGGCAAAGCGGATTATCTTCTCCTGTAAAGTCCTATGAGTTCTCCTTTTGCGAGAATGTGTCCCGTCATGGCTTTTTCAAGATCTCTCTTTCTTGAGTTTGGATTGAGACTTAGCTTTGTGTCCAAAGCGTAGACTTTGAAGAAGTATCTGTGTGTGCCTGAAGGCGGACAGGGTCCCCCATATGAATGCTTGCGAAGATCATTTAATCCTTCGGTTCCCGGGACACTGTTCTCTTCTATTCTTTCTGTCGGGGGGATGTTCCATACGATCCAATGATCAAACGTTCCCGCTGGGGCATCCGGATCATCGACTATTAGGACGAGGCTTTGTGTCTCCTTGGGTATATCTTCAATTTTTAAGGGAGGATTCACATCGCGACCGTCACATGTGTACTTTGAAGGGATAGACCCTTTATTCTCAAACGCAGGACTTGTCATTCTCAATCCTTTCATCACCAACACCTGTCAAATATCTTAAGTTACATAGTTATTTTAATTTTCCCCCACTTCAGGTTTTATCTTTTTCACTCTCTCACATGTCTATCTTTACAGTGAAATGGAAGAGCGCAGATCACGATCCAAAGGAGCTAACGCTATATGTAACCTCGTTCAAGTACGCCTGCACCCTTTTCAAGATTGTCACATCTCCCCAGAATCATCAGCTCTTCTTCTGTGAAGTCAAACCGATATCGCCTGATCAGATTCCACCACAAAGGCTATTTGCTTAATTTTACACGGTTCGCTACTACATATAGAATAGATTCGCATGTGAACCGAGAGTCACATAACAAGAGGAGCAAACGGAAGCAATTCACTGGAAGTGAAACCTTTAATTCACTCTTTATTTTTATTAAACTGGGGCCGGTAGTTCAGCTTGGAATGAACGCCTGACTTGCACTCAGGAGGCCGCGGGTTCAAATCCCGCCCGGTCCACCAAGCACCTTCTTTCTCGAAAGAATCTGCACCAAGAAATGGAATGTTTTGCTGTTCAGAGACTGAAATACGTTGGATTTCTTTTTCAAGTTGTTCTGACAAGTTTTGCTAGGCTTACCAAAGAAAAAACAGAAGGATTGAAAGGCTATACGTCAGATATACGATCTTAATCCATGTATTCCTTTCAATTATGTCGGCCACATAGGCTTTTGTTATTCTGTTCGTTACCTGTGTTTCTCTCCTGCATCACTAGCAACCCCAACGAGTTAAAACAAGAGCATAACAGCAAGATTCATCCGCGATCACCCCATTATAGACAATGTGAGGCGATGTTCAACCCTCAATAAATATTAAGCATGCATAGCATGCATGGAACTAAAGTCGAGAATATATCCAGCACTTTCCGAGACAAATTTGAGGTTCTTCTTGTTCTGTAAACCTCAATTAATGATATGAAAAAATCCGGAGCCCTTTTCTAGTGCTTTTATCATGATTGTGGCGTTCTTTTGGTACTTCTTTCACCAATCTGACAGCGTTTCTGCCTTCAAGTACAATTACAGGTTACTCTCTTCGCGTTACCGTGCTCTTTTCCTTCTTCTCAGAAGTATGACAGCTAAGAGTATGACTATTACTAGGGGGATGACGATCAACCAGAAGCCTATTGTTGTATAAACCGGTGGTGGAATGTTGCTTAAACTTACTGCAATGAGCCTATCTGCTCTAACTGGAACAGTAAGGGTAGTTGTGTTTGAGATGAAGTTCAACCAGTAACTTCCAGAGAAGTATGTGGTTACTTTGTAGTCATCTGCTGGTAAATTGAAGCTCACCTGACCTACCTTTCCTGTAATGCCGAAGTCAAGCACTCTTCCTGTCGATGAAGAGACCACCATCTGTGTATTCTCTAAAGGTGCATTAGAATTGTCTGTAACATTCACTGTGAGCCTAAATACCTGAGTTCTAATTGTATACGGTCCATCAGCTGTTACGTTGACTTTTCCGTCTGCCACTAGCACGCCATGCCAGAACGTGAGAAGACCGTATTCTCCGCCTGGTTGCTGTCTAAAGCTGATCGCGCCATTAGCATCCGAAAGGTATGGAAGACGAATGTTCGTGCCGTTAGGCGCCGCGACGAAGACCATTGCTCCATTGAGAGGGTTGCCAGCATTTGAGACGAATCTAAACTCGGGATAATACACTGCTGTGGTTATCGTGTAGGTTGATTCATTGGTAAAGCTGATTCTCTCATCAGCAACTAGCATGTTGCACCACTTGACTTGAACTTCAAAGTTTCCAGCAAATAATGTTAGCGTGAGCATGCCTGTAGAGTCTGTTCTGCCAGAAGCTACGGGTAAACCGGCTGAAAGAACCGTTAGCGAAGCGCCAGCTAGAGGCTGATGCCCGTTATCCTGAATGATGAAGTGTACAGGATATTGTAAGCCTATACTGAAGA
>JAUQYT010000039.1 GCA_030587605.1 Candidatus Njordarchaeum guaymasense | reverse complement strand
ACTCTATGTCTTCATGTAGTAGTAGACGGTGGAACTGTACTCGGTTTTGACTTCGTCGAACTCGCCGTGATGCAGAATGACCCTCATCTGTTTCTTGAAGGGAACCGCGTCGACGTCGTGGAACCTGTATGCTGCTATTAGCCCCGCTTCCTCATCCTTGAGTATGAGACCATGACGTGGAGCTGAGGATGGTCCTTTATTGAAGTACCAGCCGGACATGAAGTAGTCTTCTGTTCCCGTGTATTCGAGGCTCGGTTCTCCTTCCTTGTCATCGTCGACGAAGATCTTCAGGTTTCCTTCGAGGAACCCGAGCATCGTTGGTTCTCCAAAAAGCTTCACAGGCTCGAGGCACTTCATGTTGATTGCGCATCCAACATAATGTCCATTTCCCTTCGCCTCAAGTAGCTCGTATGGTTTTCCAATTAGGGTTCTTTCACTTGGGTTGTACTTAACGTGGAAGTATGCTAGGTTATCATCCCACTTCTCAAGCACTTGGTAGGTTATGGCGCCGTACACCGCGGGAAGCGCCTGATTAGACTTGTTGATAAACGTGACTTTGGCACTCTCCTTGAATGGCATCGGAAAACAGGAGTAATAGCCTCCTGAGGTCATTCCGAGAAACTCGCTTTGCCAGTGGCGGTACTTGTCCCAGTCTAAGCCGTAGAAGGCTCCAAAAGGTGCTTCCCATTCGACCTTACCATCAAACTCAAAGTGCAACATGATTTTGTTAAGAGATTTGACTTCGTCGTATTGTGCATGGCCTCAGGCGTAGGCAACGCTGTCATTCAGATAACGCGGATGCAGCCTGATCCCTTCATCTTAGGAAAAGACCAATTGCCTCCCTTAGGTATTGTCTTGTAGTCTTGGTGCATTTTTGTAGAGTCTATGATGTTAGGTGCGTCGTGGGTGTGCGTTGAAACTTGTCTAACGCGGTGCGACTTGATATAGGGTAGGCATCCCAAGCCAGACAGATAAGAACCTCGTAAACCCCTATTCTGATCCATGGCTCTCTTCACTCTCGGCTGATAACCAATACGCCTAGTGTATGCGGACACATGTTGTACCTTGCTAATGATCATGTAGAAGAAGGTAACTGATCTTGACTCCAACTCGACGAGAGCAGGAACAACAAATATCGAAATCCTGAAGAAAATCTCGATCTGTGCTACACCAGTTCGTTGCGGAACGAAAACATAAATACAGACGGGCGGTACATATGGTCACACGTACCACGTCAATGTTGGTGATGAAGGCATCACTGTTCCCAGATGCTCGTCCGAGAGGTCCATGTGAATGGTTGACAGAAGGCTTGTGGGAAAATGTGGACTGTATTGCGGGGCGTGCCCGATTTTTAGAGCGCACAATGATGGTGGAGAATATCTTCGGAAGGTAGCCAAACATTTCGAATGTCCGCCCGAGAAGGTTAGATGCTATGGCTGCATGACTTTAAAACCCGACTGCTGGGGATACGACTGCAAGATAGTTCAGTGCCTACGAAATAGAGGAATGAAGTTCTGTTACCAGTGCGATGAATACAAAGATGATTCCTGCGAGAGATTTGGACAGCATGCAGCGGACTATGCGGAAGATGGAGTGAACTTGAGGGCAAACCTTGAAAGAATCAAAAACGGAGAAACTAATACGTGGCTCACTGAAAACGGAGAAAAATACAGATGCCCCACATGTCGAAAACCTTTATCCCTGACAGCAATAACCCGTAAGTGCTACGACTGCGGCAAGGATCTTTCTTCAAAATCCACTTGAAATGCTAGAATTGTTGAAATTCGAGTGGGAAGCTATGTGTAGTGCGCACTGCTTGGATTTCTGTTCTAAGACCTCAAATCCTCGATCCTAGAAAAGCCATATTCGAAATTCTGTGAGTCCCAGATTCCCTGCAATCTTTGTTCAAACCCCCAGCATGCTCGCAAGACTGATGAATGCTTGTTCAATGCCCACGCCGCTTATAGCGGACGCCTCAATATAAGGCGAATCGTACTTGTAGGCGAAGTGAATCCCTTCCTCTCTTGTGATGCATACAGCATTTTGATCTGCTGAAGGTCTCAGATCTATCTTGTTCCCAACGATAACCAGAGGTATACGTCCTGTGACTCGACGAACTCGCTCAATCCACCCGTTCAATTGAATCAGAGACTCCTTTCTTGTCACATCGAAAACCGCAATCATCCCGCTCGCTCCCCTGAAGAAGAGTTCGGCAACACTTCTTAGGTGCGGCTGACCCCCAAGATCCCAAATCTGAAGCTGTTTCTCCACGTCGTAACCCGGTATGATCTTAGTAGTTAGATCCACTCCAATAGTTGGGATCACATCTTGCACGTAGACCCTGTCGACGTATCTTCTAACCAAGCTGGTCTTTCCCACATTGCCCTCTCCGACTACTATGACTTTGAATATCTTTCTTGCTCTCATCTTCTCTCAACCCTACCGCCATTGAGGCACTTGTTGGTTCTCGAGGTAGACCTAAACGAAGGATTAGCAACTTGCGAACAACCATTGTCAAGAATCTGTCTGGCAACAGAAGGTTTATCCACGAACAATGAGAGAGTTGTTTCAAGCAAAGGCTTCATGATCATTTTAGAAGCACTTACAGGAAGTTTTCCTTCCGGTCCACTTCTACCGATCCACGCCATCAAGATCATTGTCGCGAGCAAAATCATCAAGAAACCTTGTATCGCGAGTTTCACGACACCTTCCTCAGAAACATATCACAAAGGCGATTTCTGATGATATAAATCTGTCCTCCCTTCACTTGGGCTCTTATCCCCTATCGGCCGTATTATAGCGTCAAAATGGATCTGCACGCATTCCAGCCGCAAAGTAAGTCTGTCCTCGTATCAGAACTGAGAGCAGGTGAGATAATAATACCTCACACCACGGCTTGGCATGAGAGGGTTCCTCTATCTTCTGGCTATCCTGTATTGGCAATCTGTGATATGCTCATGCCGCTCTCATCAGCAAATTGGTCAGAAGAAAGTAAATACGGTTTATCTGCGTACATGGTCACGTATAGGATGCCAAGGTGTTGCACATGATAACTGACGGGATACTTTCAAAAGGTGAACGAAAAGAAAGGCACTGGAGGGGAACAAAGTTTAACATACCCTACAGGAAGGCTGTCAAGAGATTCAGAAGAGAGGTAATGAAAAGGTCAGACTTTGACCCCTCAACTCTGCTCATCTGGGGAACATATATGGCGATGACCGTTTTACAGGTCATGGAGGATGTGGAGGAGAACTTCGGGCCAGAGGGTCAGAGGGTGGTCAGCGAAGCCATGAGAAAAGTCGGATACGACGCCGCTAAGCAGATGTTTGAGCATGCATATTTCCCTAAAGGCACAACAGATATAGAGAAAGTCAGTTTCGCGACAACGTGGGTCAACACTGTTATGTGGTCTTCCATCGAAAGACCTCAAATCTTGAAATCCGACGAGACTATATTCGACATTCTCTGGTGCCCCCACCAGGACACATACAGGCCTTTCGACTGCCGAGTGCAGCGCTACCTAGTCGAAGGCATACTGAAGTATCTCCGAGAAACAGTAGATCCAACCTTTGACCTGGAGTTCAAGTGGATAATCCCTGCAGGAGCCGATACTTGCCGATTCAGGATCTGGAGGAAAAAGGGAGACGAAGAAAGCCAGTGGGAGAAGTACTCCAAATTACTGGGACAGAGAGCGCTGCAGAGATGGAAGAACAAAGAACGCAAGAAAGCATAGCAGACCGAAAAATACAAGCAACTGATCTCGCCGCGCTCTACCCTCCATCACCTTTCATGTTCTTGGCACCGTTGATTGCCACTGTAAAACTTTGAACTATACCTATATTCTTATATGCCTGCTTTCCATTTCAAAGACAAAAATGATTCTGTTTTGTGAAGGAATTCAACTGGTAAGCCCGAATCGCTAAGGAGAACGCTAGGGTAGGCTGTTCACGCCTTGCATCTAGTTCGATGGTGGTCGGTCGGATGAAATTGAGTGATGCCGCAGACGTCAGAAGATCCGCCTTGCTTGTTGCCACATTAGCTTCTTTTCTAACACCCTTCATGGGGTCTTCCATTAACCTTGGACTGCCGCCGATCGGGTATGAATTCGCCATGGATGCGGTTCTGTTGAGCTGGGTTGCGACTTCATATACTCTCGCAGCAGCTGTGTTTCTCGTCCCCTTTGGAAGAGTAGCGGATATTCGCGGAAGGAAGAAGGTCTTCGCCTACGGAGTACTGATCTACACTGTCTCATCGTCCCTCTGCGCAGTTTCCTTTTCCTCCTTGCTTCTCATTTCCTTCCGGGTTTTACAGGGGATTGGGGGGGCAATGATCTTCGGCACTGGAACTGCGATTCTGATTTCCGTGTATCCTCCCGAGGATAGGGGTAAGGTTTTGGGGGTCAATGTTGCAGGGGTCTATTTTGGACTTTCCATTGGCCCGTTCCTAGGAGGCTACCTCACGCAGAACTTCGGCTGGAGGAGCATATTCCTCTTCAATCTGCCTCTCGGCTTGGCAATAATTGGTTTCTTAATCTGGAAAATGAAAGGAGAATGGGCAGAAGCACGAGGAGAGAAATTCGATTCTCTTGGTTCCGTCCTCTATGGCTTCGTGCTAGTCACTATTATCTATGGTTTCTCATTGCTACCTTCTATGGTAGGTGGATTACTGATTCTGGCAGGTGCCCTAGGGCTTGTTGTGTTCGTCAAGTGGGAGGCGAGAGCAAGGAGTCCTGTCCTTGATGTGAGCCTCTTTAGAAACAATTCAGTGTTCGCTTTCTCAAACGTGGCTGCGCTCATCAATTATAGTGCGACGGCTGCAGTAGGTTTCCTCCTCAGTCTTTACTTGCAGTACATAAAAGGATTCAACCCTCAATATGCAGGATTGATACTCATAGCCCAACCGGTTGTTCAAGCCATCTTCTCGCCTTTTGCAGGCAGGCTCTCAGACAGAGTTGAGCCACAAGTCGTCGCCTCGGCTGGGATGGCGCTAACAGTTCCAGGTCTGTTTCTGCTAGCGTTAATTGATGAGAACACGAGTCTTGGCTTCATAACCGGCATCCTAGTGCTGCTAGGTTTTGGTTTCGCGCTTTTCTCGTCCCCCAATACAAATGCGGTAATGAGTTCCGTCGAAAAAAGGTTCTTAGGTGTTGCCTCCGCAACGGTTGGAACGATGCGTCTGATTGGACAAACGCTTAGCCTTGGGATCGCCATGCTATTATTCGCTTTGTTCATCGGGAGGGTTCAAATCACGCCTTCCTACTACCCGCTTTTCCTGGTAAGTGCAAGAGTGGCGTTCATTATCTTTGCAGGACTCTGCTTCGCCGGAATATTCGCATCACTGGCAAGAGGTAGAGTGCGGGAAAAGAACTCAGCTTCCCAGCGTACGCCAGCGGAAAAAAGTGAGAAAAAAGTCGAATGAGCAGTAATTATCACTGATCGAAGTCACCGGAAACCAAGCTGTCTCGCCAAGTAACTAGAACTAGGAAAGTCCGATGCACTCGTGCATGGGGTTGCGCCGTAAAAAAGTACAAGAACTTGGAGAGGCTAGTCCACCACTTCGCCGACGGTTTCTCCCCGGATGTCTCTCAGTTTTCCCAGAATTGAGATTTCTAGGTTCAATATCCGATTTTTTTACGTAGGCGCTTCAAGGAAGATTTCATGTTGTCTGCGAACACCTTGATGCGATCCGTGTAGATTGAGGTAGCTTGTTTCCTTATTGATTCCTGCAACTTTGACGTCAATTCTGGAAGCTGACCGCTCAGCCTCTTGAAGTCAGACTTGAGATCTCCGGTAATATGCGCGTCGGCGATATACTTGTCCATCAAGGAACGAAGCTGGGTCACTCTGTCTTCAATTACTTTCCTCATTTCTTCGACAGACTCTGCCGCCTCTCCTTTGACTGGCTTGAACTTCTCGAGTTCCTTCAGAGCGTCCCCGACTTGTGTCTCAAGCATCCTTAGGGCATCCTTGACATCCTTCGGAAGTGCCGCTAGTTTCTCAGCGGGCACCTTGCCTTCACTCAATCCTTGTTCACTTCCTCACTCTATGTCTTGATACGATAACGCTGACTACGTGCTGAGCGGAGATGTAGGTCATCCCACGCCTCCATCTCACTCTTCAACCAACCTATATTCTCCCGTTGATATAAAACTATTACTAGCTTGCAGAAACCTCAAGACCAAAAAGTGGAGAAGATAGAGGAAATATAGTCCCGCTGTGCTACTTTTTCTTAGGCAAGAATTCAGTTAAGCCGAACACTATCAATGCCAAGCCAACTACCCAGCTAAGGAAGTTTGGGAAGACGATGCACAGAATACCGAATACTATTAGAACGATGCCGCCTACCATTTCCTTGGTTTCCAATACCATGTTCTCAATACCTCTCTCATCTTCTGTTCGTTCTTTTTCTGATTATGATTAATTGAGCTAATAAATATAACGTCCCAATCGCCAATACTGAACGAGAACTTCTCTTTGCGCTTAGATCTCTGCCTATATGCTTCTCTGCCTTTCGCACTGATGCTGCGCGATTTAGTTTTGAGTGTGTATGCTCTCTTCCAGAGTTGAGTCATTTCTTGGGTGGGACTATTAGAACTGAGCACGTAGCCTTGTGGATTACGTCGTCGCTTACCCCTCCGAGCAGGAATCGCTTGATGGTTCCCAGGCCTATGCTTGACAAGACAATCAAGTCGTAGCCTCCTTTATCAGCGACTTCAACTATCATGTCTTGGGGAACTCCGAACTCGACTCTCCTCTCGATTCTCAATTCTTTTCTCTTGATCGCACGCATGGCCGTCGACATTATATGCTCACTGAGTTCCTCAGCAGTCTTGGGTGATACGTCGCGCAGGCGAGGATCCTGAACATTCATTAAAGCAACCTTTGATTGCATTCTCTCTCCAAGTTTGATGGCATAATTCAATGCATCGATTGAGTGCTCGGAGCCGTCAACGCACACAAGAATGTTTGATATTGAGGATGTCCTTTTAACAATCAAAGTTGGGCAAGTGCTGTTCCTCGCAACTTTCTTAGTTACGCTTCCAAGCGCGTATGGATCCTTCTCGTTCTCTCCACGACTGCCCATGATGATCATATCATGCGCGTCTTTTGAGAACTTCAGGATACTGTATGCTACGTCACTAAACTCAATCCTATTTGACTTGACTTTTATACCCTCTTTGATGAAGAAGTCACGTGCACTGTTTATTACCTTCTCAGCATGCTCTTCAAAATAGCCCACGAACTCGTCTCTTATGGCGACTGGAACCTGATATCCGGATCTAAACTTCGCGATTATGAGACTGTAAGGTATTACATGCATGACTGTTACGGTGGCTTGAGTTTTCTTGGCGATTACTGCGGCCGTCTCTTCAGCCTTGAGACTTGATTCAGACCCATCTACGGGAACAAGGATCCTTCTCAAGAATCTCTTATTAGCCATAGGACTTCACTCCTTTGCGCGCTTCCCGATGTCAGTACGTTTATGTGTTATTTAACTGGATGTCCATGATCCATAATATAGCTTTCCTGTACAGTACTGTGTGAGCCAACTGGAAAGGTTTTAATAATAGATTATCGAAGAAACACTCCATTAGCTGTGCGTCCGGAGGGCAGGCAGCCGAAACAAGTCATCTAGTAGCCTCGTCCTTTCCCAGTTACCATGACAATAC
>JAUQYT010000025.1 GCA_030587605.1 Candidatus Njordarchaeum guaymasense | reverse complement strand
GTTTCCCTCAGAAACTTCCTCTCTTCCCTACTCCGCATCTTGGCATAGGAAGAAGCGGGTAACCTTATCAGTTCAAGGTTTGGCGGCACTCCGTTGAGGATATCTTCAACCTCGTTTTCCCTTTGCAGAGCTACTATACAACTTACCTCGAGCTTTGAAATCATCCCAATTATGAAGACGGCCGCTCCCGGTCCAGTCACCCACCCGGGCATGTTAATGAACATTATTACTTCTGGGGCGTTTTCATTGACGAAGCTCATGAGTCTCTCTGCTCCTTGCAGAACTCTGCCTACTACGTTAGCTGGGGAGGTAGAGCCTACAAAGAAGATCTTGTTGGGGCTCACTTCAAGGAGTTCTGATACTGGGCTTTCAAGGAAGGCGACTGACATCGTTGTCGGTGGACCTATCTCTCCCTGCCCCATGTCCGCGTCCATTACAGCCACTTTGAGACCTTCCTTCAGCAACTTGTTACAAGCATAAGTGATGAATGTATTCTTGCCTGTGTCCACACCACCCAAGACCATAATGCGCTGTTTTCCTGATCTCATGGTGGCGATCTTCTTGAGAAAGTTACTCCACTCAGGTGGTATTGTTGACGTCTCAACTTCATCTAATTTACCGCCTTCTCCAGTAACGATGTCGAGTTCTACCTCATCCTGCGCCTCAAGAATCTTCAAACGTCCCGCTCTGACGACGAGCGGCTCATCTAATTCGAGGGGTTTTCCTAGTGTGGAAGCATTGCCTGAAAACACTCTGGCAACAGCTGGACCTTGAATGAGAAGTGCATGACCCGCCTTCAAAAGTGCTCTCACAAAATTCAATCTCCTTCACTAGACTTCCCACGACGAAAAACACACGATCACCAGTCTCCTAGCGACAATTTCCTAGAGACAAGCAGTATGGCGACGCGGAGTAATAATCCAGAGAGGATACACGGGACGCGTTGAGACGGTTCTCTGATTTCATCACTTTCTCATCTTCGCCTTCGGTCAAGCGACTGTTTTCGCGGGGTTCCCATATAGGACGGGTTTCATCCAGCTATCATCCTCTATACCGTTAGCCTTTATTAATCGTAGCCTCGCCTCTTTGAGTGCTTCACCGACAGGCTTTTTGTTCTTGAGAATCTCTTCGTAAAGAAACCTTGTCAAAGTCATCATCGACTCTGTGAAGCCATCTGTAACGGCCCCTATGAAGCACTCAGGTCCAGCTAGTTTGATGCTCGAGGCAAGCCCGTATATCATGCGGTCTTGTTGCTTTCCATCCCACTTGCGTTCCCACGGTGGAGACCAAACATACGAGAGAATCAGTTGCGGGTACCCCTTCCCGAGAATCCTCCTGAGTTCACTTCCCCTAATTTCTCCGTCCTGAAATAGCCATGAGCTCGCTGTCGGATCTCCGGAACTTAGCAGTGCTGGGCCAATCAGGTGTACTGCGTCATACTTTCCTGAGGAAAGGTATCCAACCAAGTCCTCCTTCTTAAGGAAGCCACTCAACCTATCGACCTTCACAGTGAGGTTGCCGAAGGACTTGTCATCAGACAAGAACTTCTCAATCTGCTCTCCAAAGCCACCAGTACGCGGTTCCTCCTTCTCCACTCTACCATCTATGATCAGTACTGTGAAAGGTTCATTGCTACCTCGAACTCGTGGGGTGGGCTTTCCCTTTTCGTCGACAATCATTGAACCAGGTTCCTCTGTAATCCACCTTGAGATGGACCTCTTCAGACAAAGGAAATCCTCACTATCATGCAGCAACTCTAGTGGCACTATGAGTAGATCCCTATCAACTTCAAAAGCAAGGTGCTGAGGTCCGTCTTCGGCTATCTTCGAAATAACGCTCTTGTTCAGCATCGTGTTCAAGATTGTTTTCCCTGCCCCCCTCATCTCATCCAAGAAGCCATGAATATACTTCCGTCTGATGTCTTGAGCAGTGACTATTCTTATCCTATTCTCCAAGTTGTTCCTGAGCCGCTCAATATCCTTACTCATCGTCTTTAGAGCATAGTCATCGATCGGGGTAATCGTCCTATACGTCGCCTTTAGGCTGCTGGGAGCGTAGAGAAGCTCATACTGATTCTTGTATTGCATCAGACCAAGATATCCAACACCCTTACCGATGGTGTCACAAGCACCGCCTAAGAGCAGCTTGTCCATTAACAGGTCCCTCGGATTCTGTATGAACGCTTCAACACGAGCTTTAGCCGCCGAGGTTATGTGGTCTCGGCCAACTACGTAGAATTGTTCCAATGTCCCCTTAAGATCATCAGGTGATGTCGCATTCTTCTGACCTAGTATGATTGGAGCAGAGTCATCGAAACGTCTAAACAGACCAACGACTCTCCTCGGCACCGTGTCAGCAGGTACAGCCAAAGATATGATATAGGACGCGCCAAATGCATCACGCTTTGATGCGTGATAACTGCACAAATAGAAATCGTCGGTCTTAACCGAGGCGAAGCTAGGCAGCTTCTCATCAGGGGGATGCATACTTGCGACAGATTTCACTTCCTTCGGTCCTATCGAGAACACACGGGGGTAGGTTGCTTCCAATGTGGGCTCAAACCCCTCAGCCGTACTCATCAAAGCAACCCCCAAACGCGCCAACTCTGGTGGAGCTTGCGGTATCTCCTGCAGTGTCAGCGTTCTCTGCACTACGTCAACCATCAAATCTTGGAAGGCTTGCGCTACACCCTCTCCATTTGTCGCCACACATCCAGACACTCTACTGCCCTTAACATTAGGTAAATCGCTGAACTCACTTGGACTAATCAAGTCGCCACCAAGATCACGCTTGTTCAAAACAAACATCTTTGGCGCATTCCAATACGAGTCACCTAGCGTGAACGAGAGTTCTTCTAGGCTCTTCACGTTATTACTCATCTGGCTTCTCTGGGAATCTGCCACGAATATTATGGCGTCAGATCCTTCAGCAAGGATCCCTCTTTCCCTTGCACAGCCCTCAGATCCGCCCACAGCGAAAAAATCGTAGAATACGCCGCCACCAGTCGAGAGAGACGCATAATCAAAGTAAATTGTCTGACCAAGATTATTCTCAACTGAAGTGAGACCACCCTTATTCAGCTGGCCAGCGTTGTTGTAAAACCACTTCACCATGGTCGACTTTCCCGATGCAAAAGGCCCCCAAACCAATATCTTGAAGTGCAGATTCCCAGCGTCGTCCTGGTTCAACCAGCGGTTCTCCCCCATTAGTTAGTTTTGAAGATCAAGCGATAGGAATTTGCCTGCGGATAGATTAGATTGTCACCTCATCAATTACTCCCTAGCGCACACTTTTACAATTCCTAGTTGACTGGTTTTGTAGTTAAATATTACTTCAAAATCCAAGTGTTGGAGCCTTCTTTCCCCCAAAATCGCATCACCGCACTCTCATCTCCCAATGCATCGCGAAAGAACATGGATCAAAGGAGCCAAATAGACGACGGAGTTTGCCCTTAACCTCAGAAAATCCTCCGCGCAGGAGAAGAAGCCCAACAAAGTACTCCACGATTGGTGAAATGGAAAAGGATTTATAGACGTAAACGACATACAACGGTCAAGCCATTATAGGCGAATAAAATAGAGGAGAGAGAGGACAAGAAAAATGCCTATGAGTACGGGAACAAAGAGGATATTAGCCGTCGTCGTCGTCGCCGTAATCGCAGTAGGTGTAGTAGGAGTTTATCTTGTGATAACGCCATCAGGACCACAGTATCAGACTCCTGGAATGCCAGCCGGTGTAGCAAGCAATCGCATAATCAAAATAGGGATACTTGATCCAATGACAGAGATACAAGGCGACTCATGCTGGAAAGGAGCATACATGGCAGTTAGGGAAATAAACACTGCAGGCGGAATACTCATCAACGGAACTGACCATTACTACCTTGGGCTTATAGCCGAAGACACATATGAAGCAGATCCCAGTCTTGACATAACCAAAGGAGTCGCCGCCGCAACGAAGATACTAACAGTTGACGGAGCCCAATTCATCATCGGCGGATTCAGAACAGAGTCATTAAAGGCTTACATTGAAACGGTAATGGACAAGAAGACGATATTTCTAGGGACAGGTGCAGCAACTGACTACTTCAGCCAATGCGTATTTGGGCCGAATTGGGCAAGTTACAATAGGTACAAGTACTTCTTTAGAATCATGCCCATTAACTCAACCTCCCTAGGCAAGGAAACAATCACAGAACTGGCAGTTCTCAGATCTGTCATAAACGCAAGTGCACTTGTGCGAACCAAACCGGTAAAATACTGGGCTATTCTTAGAGAAAACCTTGACTGGACAC
>JAUQYT010000033.1 GCA_030587605.1 Candidatus Njordarchaeum guaymasense | reverse complement strand
TCGTACGCTTTCTTCTTGAGATCCTGCGTTAAAGTCATTATTCAAATTCCCTTGTGACAAGATGCGTCATGTTGAAGTCAAAAGATTTTCTATCGTCAAATGAAGGTGAGAATAGAGCAGGTCTCAGGTCTCCCTAAGTCTCTTCTTCTCTAACTAGCCAGAACTCGTTTCCATCTCGGTCAGCAAGCATGGCGTAGGTTCCCCACGGCTCCTTTTTTGGACGCTTTGTAAACTTGACCCCCTTCCTGCTCAGCTCCTTGTAGGTTTTCTCAACATCGTCGCATAGAAACGATATGCCTGTGTTTCCTTCCTCCAAGGGCTTACATTCGCATAGGTGGAGACGATGTTCAGAACCTTTTATTCCTGCGGTGACCCAGTGTTCCTTCGGATCGCCTTTCACTTCAAACCCTAGCTTCTCACGGTACCATTCCGCAGCTTTCGCAGCGTCAGACACAACAACCGCTACGGTTCCTATCGATTTGATCATATTTCTTCCTGTATCGGTTCTCCAGTCGATATAAGCCTATCTAGACGATACAGCTCGGTATTAACAGGAATAGCCTCCCTCACTTCCCCATTCAAAACCATAGGAGCCCCGGGTTTTTGAATGCCGATAATTTCATCCATGCGGTTCAGTAGTGGCTCTGGAAGCTGAGTAGTGTTCCATCGCCTTAATGGACCCTTAGCTATATCTCTTGCACGCGCAAAATTCATTATCCGTCATTAGGGAAGAATCCTCAATCTACTTTACTTTCAGGAAGAGCGTGACTGCTGTAACGAAGCTTAGGACCTTTGATATTCCATTAAGTGTGAATGGTATCGGATCTGAGGGATATGAGAAACCGAAGAAAGCCCATATCGCGAAGACAAAGAACATTCCCGCCAGAGAGAACAGGGTGTACTTTGACAGCTTCGTTAAGGGCGACAATGTGAGTAGCGAGAACGTTGAGATCTCTACGAGAAATAGAGGTAAGAAAAAGACCAACCTGAACAGTGTTGGATAAGGAGGCACAGCGGGGTATGTTCTACCCATGACAATTAGGTCAAATGGAAGCTCAAATATCATTGGTGCTGCGGCTGTGCCAACGAAGGCGCTTCCCAATGCAAGCTTTAGCCGTGTCTTCTGCTCAGATAAGCTATGATGATGAAGGCGGCTACTGCGGATGTTTCTGTGATTGGACTGATCGGGTTTATGGGTGGAGTTTGAATCATGTGCATTTGGTACAGTTGTACGGCATAGGTCGCGTAGCCAATTTCAAACGTTGCCAAAGAAAGAACCCACATCAATATCATGAAGACACTAACAGTCTTTCCAGCAGGTCTCTTGATTCCAACCGCGTCAACCAACCTCCTTCCAAGATACGTGAGCAAGACTCCGATGGCAAGAAGCGTAACCGCTAGGAATAATGCATCAGTGCCCTCGTAAGCGATCCAAGTACCATATTCAGTCAAGACTCGTCCCTCACTCTCTGTCCACTCTTTCTTGTTGCCGCTTAAAATGCTTCATCGTCAAAGGAGAAGACCTCTTCGATCTTTGACTTTAGCACCCGAGAAATCTTGTAAGCCAGCCTTAACGAGGGATTATACTTTCCCTTCTCCAAGAAGAGGATCGTCTGTCTCGTAACGTCTACCCTGTCTGCCAGCGCCTCTTGCGTAAGGTTATGCTTCTCTCTGAGTTCTTTGATCCTCGTCTTCATGGTGACTACCCTCAATCACCACGCTCGTTGTAGTAGATGAAGGATGCAATGAACAGTATCAAACTTCCAGCAAAGAGAACCGAGAACGCCGCCGGAAAGGACTCTACAGCCCGAAAAGTTGCTATGTAACTGATGAAAAATGCTGATGCTCCCACAATGAAGACAAATGCGTTTCTGCAAGCCATGTTAACATTTCTATCCACTCTTTCATCAGTACCTCTACCCGACAGGGCGCTCAAAAACCCGAAAAACCCGAAGAAACCATAAAACCCAGAATTTTGTGTGACCAAACCGAGCAGACCCAGAAGACCGAGTAGCCCTAGGTAACCGATTCTATTCTTCCCCATGTTCATCTCCGTGATGTCGGATATTTCTAACGTTCGAACTATTTAACATTTCGTATAGGGAACCGGCAATGGGCTCGATGAGGAGGAGAGTTGATTTGTCAGCGGCTTTGCAACTTTTTTCACCAAGCCAAGCCTGCGAATCCATAGAAGTCATCTCCCTAGAGAGTTCTGTTGCTGGATGCAACCAGGGTAAACTTTAAGATCCGCCGATGTCGAACAGCTATTCCGAACAGCCATCGACCAAACAGACTCCACCGATGTGAAGTTTTTCAAGGAACTCCTTTATCCATGGTTTCACTACTAACCTTCTTGATGTTCAAGCCTGACGGATACGGTGAGTCTTGTTCGCGAAGATCAGCTATGACAAGCCTAAGCAACTTGAAAAATCACTTAAAGACAAATACAAGAAGATCCACAAGTCCCTTCCAGCACTCGTTAAGAAGTAATCTACGCTTCTTCTTGCGTTAGATTGGAAGGGAATAAACTCGCTGAATCTCTTACAAAGAGTTTAAGGAAACTGGCACACTGCTTAGTCTTTCTGCTGAGCCGACTCAACACTTTCAGCGACCAGTCTAATTCAAGTTAGCCGCTGTACGCCTGATGCTCATGTTCGGCTTCGGTGAGATCAGGGTCTATGTTCTAGATGATTTATTGAAGCGGCTCGGCAAAGATTGTGAGAGATGCGTCTACGGTCCGGCTAAGAGAAGGTTCTTGAGTTATGAATGCTGCAAGTGCATAGAGAGAGCTGAGAGGCTGGTCCACTCCATCGTACGGGACGAGAACTAC
>JAUQYT010000291.1 GCA_030587605.1 Candidatus Njordarchaeum guaymasense | reverse complement strand
TACAACTGTAGGCTCTTGTAAGGGTTGCAACCAGCACACCAGCTATTTCCTAAAAAGCAAGGACTATATTTTTTGTTACGCAAACGAGTGAGAGAAAAAACATCTGTGTCTGTTTTCTATTCCTTCAGCTTCCCTATTCTTCGGAAATGATCGAATATTCTCGGGTCGTCTCTGGGATCAACGTCTTGAAAAGAACTCGGAGGATATCCTTTCTCCAATTTTATTACATTGTCATTACTGTCAAAATAAGTCTCTATCACTATGCCTGCGTACGGAACAGATGAAATGGGGCTCCAAAATGACCCGTTATGTATTTCCTTGTCGCCTAGCTTTATGACAAAGGGTTCTCCGCAAATACCCACTTTCAATGCTTGTATCTTCCTTGTACCCTCATCAGTCAACTGAATCTCGTGACTATTTCTGTGATACCATATGATGTCCTCATCCGATATCACCAGTTCATCATTCTTCAGAAGATAGATGCCAAATTTCGAATCTGACCCTGCCGATCGAGTATTCAGGTGATACCACCCCGCAACAGTAGCAATCACAGCCAAGATGATGATTAACCCGATTTTGCCACTTTTTTTCATAATCTCAACCTCAGTTGAGCCTCAATCAAATCTTTGTTGATTCAGTATTCTCCTCTATTTCAGCATGTCGCAATCCAAGAGGGAAAAGCTGAGTAGTAGAGTCACTGGAATATAAAAACTGGAAACGGCAACTGATCATGGTGAAAACCGCGTAGAGTAAAATACCACAGTTGTTAACCTCAAATGGTTGCGATTACCGTTCAGAAAGACCGAATCTGTTTAGAAGGGGATGCGGGTCATGGCCAGCACATCAACCTCTAGTCAAGCAGTAATATACTTGCCATGATAAGGCGTTCATATGTCTATTGCGCCATTTTCCTCTTTCTCAGGCAAGAATTCTATCTGTATTCAGCTACCGTTTGGGATTTGCGAAGCACCTCCACTTTTCGAGGTCTTGGCACTGATCTATCTGCACATTCATTATAACTCAGTTGGTATGCTAATGGGAGCTTAAGAGACCTCAACTCTTTATGGGGTATTTTCCATATTTCCTCCCTATTTCAAGCATAGCCAGATAGTTCTTCAGCGGCATGTAATTGGCCACCGTGTTGCCGCAGCCCAAGGCGTAGCCGCCTCCTGGGGCACATTCACGAACGATGCCCCGTACATAAGGTTGCAAATCCGTTTCTGATGAGCGGCAGAGTTTGTCCATGTCAACACCGCCTAGGACTGCTATTCTGTGGCCATAGAGATTCTTGTATTCCATGACTGGATAAGAGGAGTCTTCGTAGGAATGTTTGGCGTCGATCCCAACATTATCGATAAGGTCGTCCATTACAAGTTTCAGGTTCCCGCAAGAGTGCAGGATGAAAGGGTTCCCATGCTTATGAACGTTCTCGACGCATCTTTTCTGCCAAGGGAAGATATATTCTCTTAGGCTTTGAGGCGAAATCATAGGCCCGGTCCTATACCCTATATCATCCCCCATGGCTAGGGCTCCGACCATTTCCAGTTCGACCGCCATTTCACAGCAATGAGAGAGCAGACTTCCTATCTTGTAGAACATATGTCTGAGCAGAGAAGGATCCCTATAAAGGGCTCTGAAGAACGGTATGGCTCCCATAAGCCACATCACATTCTCGAGTACTCCGCCGCTTGTACCCGCTATTATCATCATGCCGTCGGGGAGATTCTTCTTCGCAAACTCGTACTGAGGTAGATAATACTCTTGGATAAGATTCAGGTCCGGCCAAGGATATCGCTCAAAATCTTCCCTGTTCTCGATGACGCCTCTACTCTCGTCTTGCCACAACCTCTTAGCACGGGGCAATTCAGCTGTGTCATCAGCCAAAAGAATGTTGTCTCTTGAAAGAAGGGAAGGAACGACAAGTGGAACATAGTCATAGCCTAACCTGGAGTAGAACTTCGCAGTAACTTTCAGGTCGTGTTCTATCAGTTCTTTCTCGATCATCTCTTTTAAGTAACGTTCGACCTCTTCTGTGGCCTCAAAAACCGTCTTCGACAAAGTCTCACTTGTAACGGCTTCCATAATCTCGCGATCAGCAAACAGCTCGTAAAAAGGAATCCTGTCAGGTTCGCCATCTAAGAAAAGGACCCTACTCAACCTACCAAAATTATGGCAGACCATGCCCACTACCTATAATGAACTAAGCTTATCTTTTCTTATCTCTTTCGGAGACATTTCCCACGATCTGTTTGGAGCTATATGTTGACGATAGTTTGGCTTCTCTTGAAACCAACTGCCCCTACCACTTTGGACAATTTTACTTTCTTTCGCTCCGTCCAGCACTGAAGGGCTTGGATCACCGTATCCAAAGGGATTAGGGTGTCATGGAACTGTGTGCGTTACTCTAATATTGGCGTTTTTGGGAAATATGGTCTTAGTTCATGGAGGTCGGGAAATGGCGGGATTTGAAAAGGCGGTAATGTATTTTAACAGTCCGGGAGGAGAGAACACTGAAGCGGTTCTGAGCCTGGCTAAGAAGCGAGCTCAAGAGATTGGGATAACGGACGTTGTAGTAGCGTCCACAAGAGGGGACACAGGCGCCAAGGCGTCAGAGTTCTTCAAAGGATTCAACATAGTTGTGGTTAGCCATTGTACGGGGTTTAGGGAACCGGGCGTGCAGGAACTTACAGGAGAAAACCGATTGACTATAGAGAAGAACGGCGGGAAGATCCTCACCGGAACCCATGTCTTAATGAATGTGGAGAGAGCCATCAGAAACAAGTTTGGCACAGCGTATCCAACCGAGATAATTGCTCAGACGCTGAGGGTTTTTGGAGAGGGAATGAAGGTTGCGGTGGAGATCGTCGCCATGGCCGCAGATGCAGGTCTGATACCCGTAGATAGCGAAGTTCTCAGCATTGCTGGAACCAGTAAGGGAGCAGACACAGCCATAATAGTCGAGCCTGCAAACTCAGCTCGAATATTCGACATGAGCATAAAGGAGATCATAGCCAAGCCAAGACGAAGATAGCTTGAGGCCATTCAGTACTTTCCTCAAAAGAAAGTTGTGTTTACGGAAACTGTTCTTCTCAGAACGCAACGAAACCAGCCAATAGCCTTAGAGGTCTCTCCTGTCGTCAGAAGGCTTAAAAAAGGGGATAGGTTCGTGCCTATGGCCATAGGCTAATGGTGAAGAGGGAGAATCCACCTTTCAAAAACTTATAGAGCAACAGCTGATAGCTCGGCAGACAAAGGTTTGATAAGCTGGTTCAACCCTCCATTATAGCAGGAGAGGATTGCCTTGGAAGAAGACAGACTAAAGAAGATTGCCGAATTGAGAGAAATCCTAGAGGAACGTGTCAGACGAATGGAGACCGAACTTGAGGGGTTGCGCGTTCTGCTAGAGTTTGTAAACAATATTTTGCTGGAACAGAGC
>JAUQYT010000289.1 GCA_030587605.1 Candidatus Njordarchaeum guaymasense | reverse complement strand
CTTTGATGCCATTCTGTAAAGGGCTCGTTCTAGCTCCCTGATTGTGATTCCGGTCTCTTTCAAACGCGGATGTATCTGCTGGACAGTCTCATATGAAGCACTAAGTCCCGTCGCGATTTGGGCTTCCTTTGGGGTGAAAAGGAACTTCAGTATACGTATTTCCACGCCTGACTTTGTGGACGGAAACCCAATATGCATCTTTTCATCAAGGTGCACTTGTAGTCTCCTATATACATCATCACAACTGTTCGGCATTGTTCTTGGATCACCTCTTTCCTTCTTCTGTTCACTCGCTTTGGCGAAACGGCTCCGATTACTCGGTGAATAATGTTAGACGGATCTCTATGTATAAAAGAATTCGGTAAAAATGAGGGGTCTTAGTTTCTTCTTCCTTAGAGATTGAATGTGGTTCCGACGACACCGAGGGTTGCCTTATCTGCCATTCTTGCCAAGAGTCTTGTGGTGAAGTTGAAGCCGGTGCAGTGCATTCCACATATGATATCGGGGTTGATTTTGTTGAAATAGTCTAGAACCTTTTCCTGATGCTCATCTGAAGACCCTTGTAAATGGAATCCCCCTATTACTGCATAGATTCTGTCTACTCCGGAGAGTTTCTGGCCTTGTTTAATTGTATTGATTATCCCGGCGTGTCCGCATCCTGTCAGAACTGCAAGTCCTTTGTCCTTGACTTTTATGTAGATGGCGATTTCATCACGGTAGGTTTCGTCCTCGAAGGTCATCTTGTCTAATTTCAAAAACACGTTAGGAGTCATTTCGCTCTTGTCAACTAATTCAATTTCGCCTGACGTCCAAATAGCGGGGGCCAACTTTATTGGAGCTCGCGTTTCAACCAGGGTCTGTTTGTTGTCAGCGACCAGTTTTTGTAGTAGAGCTTTGCTTATGCTTGGAAGTTCTTGGATCTTGTCTGCCTTTTTGAAAGCATCGTAGTTCTGTTTCAGGGTAGAGACATCGATTATTTCGCTTGGTCGCCCCAGATAGGCTATTCTCTGCTTGTAGATCTCAGGCGAGACGATGATTTCCTTGGCAGGTCCCAGTAGAGGCAGGGTTTTCATATAACTTCCAAAATGGTCAAAGTGTCCGTGGGATAGCACGGTCTTGTGAAAGGTCTTTGGGTTTATGTTCAGTGTTTCGAAGTTCTTTAGTATTGCAAATCCTAGTCCGCCAAAGTCGTACAGTATATTCGCTCCATTTGCTTCTATGCTCATTGCCAGTCCGTGTTCTGCAAGCGCATTTGCTACCTTCTTCATCGGTTGTATTACTTTTCCTTTGAATTGAGGGTCAGTCTGTTCTAGTATATCCGTTGTGTTGTTAGTCATGACTGTGACCTTTGTTTTTTCCACTCCTTCCCCAAAATCTAGAGTCGTTTTCGTGCCCTCCCTGATCCGTATGGTCCAGGTTTGAGCATCTAGTTAGACAGGGTTTATTTAAGCGTATCTGGCACTATGCTGAGGCAGCGAGAAAGAGCTTCCAAATTCAGAACTGGAACATTAGACCGAAGGTGGGTGTATTATAGGTTGACTTTTTTCGGTGCGAGTCTGGTTTTGGGGAACAGGGGTTACGCTGCAGGTTTTATCGATCTTGAGGTATTCTTTTTAAGGACAAATCCGATTCTCTAGTTGACTATCTTGTGAGATGAATCGAGGAATGGGAGCTAAGGGATCAGGGGAAGGGGTTACCTTGCAAGATCAGATGAGAAAATTCGTGATCAAGGGCTTACTCGGATTTCAAAGCGTAATTGTGTTTGCCATTGGGCGCAGGTTGGGGATATTTGATTATCTGGCCCAAAAGTCCAAAATAACTGCTGGGGCGAAGATGAGCTCCTCTGTTTCCTTTTCGCTCGAGGAAATAGCGAACAACCTTCATCTCGATGCCGGCCACGTAGATGGCTGGATTCATATGGGTCTCGTGTGTGGGTTGTTTGAGCTAGACCAAGGCGCCAAAAAGACTGTCAAAACCGCACCTTTCGTGTATGAACTCCTTGTGGATCGGGTTAGCCCCTTCTATGCGGGAGACGCTCTATCAACTTTCTACTACATTGCCCCTTTCCAAGAGGAACTGGTCAAGGGTTTTCGGACGGGTAAACTTGCTAAGTGGTCAGATGTCCCAGAGGACTGGTTGAAAGATGAGCAAGAGGGTTCGGCGTTCCAGGGACGGCGCGTCGAGGAACTCTTTTCCAGAAGATTCAAGAATCTATCTAGGAGGTTGCGGGAAGGCGGCGCTATCCTTGAGGTGGGGTGCGGTTTTGGGCTTCACCTTACGCATTGGGCGAAGAAATATGAGAGATCGCGTGTGGTGGGCTTAGACCCCGATCCGCGGGCAATTATCTCTACAAGGAACGTTGCGACGAAAGACCAGTGGAATAACCGAGCTGAGATTCTCAATATGACGACCTCTGAGTACGTGAAGACCAATCCAAGCAAGTTTGACATCATCCTCTTGAACGAAGTCCTCCACGAGATGAATCCAGACGAAGATTACCGGCGCAGTGTGTTTGTGGACATGTATTCGCTGTTAAAAGACGATGGAATCCTCATCGTTGCCGATAGCATGGTTCCTGACACGTTCGCGCCAAACCAGGAGAGACTGATCCTCGAGGTTTCCCACAAGTGGTTCGAAGTGGCGTTTGGGTCGCGCTTCTACGATGAAACGAGTTTCAAGTCATTCGTAGAATCAACGCCCTTCAAGAGTGCGGAGCTGGTTCGTGAAGGCAACTTGTATTTCTGGGCCATCAAGAAGTAGATCTCGATGACTTGTTTCCTCCGAACACTCCTTTTGGCCGGCGCGAGCCAAGCTTGTGATCAGCAACGTTTTTCATAAAGTTTTTGTATGACGAGATAGACGGAGTAGCATGCAGGCGAGTCTCTATGAAGCTTTATATCGCGGCTGATGCTGAGCAGAGCGTGAGAGAAGCCATTTCCCAAGATGATGTGTGTAAGTTCGACGAAGTCGCATCCCCCCTGAAGTGGGGGAAGCCTTCATGGTCAGTTTCTCAACTCCTGCTACAAGAGTTGAGTGATGATAAGAAGAGGCTCTGGCTATGGGCTCAGAATCTCTCAAACCACAGAAACCCAATGACTCGAAGATACGCTACCTGAATCCTCGTCAACCTCTGGGCAGAAGACGCAAATAGGGCTAAGCAAATCCTATTGACTCTGTCTGATGATGAAAACTGGGTCGTCAGAGAACATGCGCATTCATGTTGGGGAGAGCTTCTCAAGAAGGACTTTCAGCACGTCCTCCCAATTCTCAAGGGGTTGCGCGTGCACTCCTCTGCCAACCTTAAAAGATGTGTCGCCGTCGCTGCACGAAGCGCCGGAAATACGAGAAATGAGGAATGGGGCAGGCCGCTCGTCGAGCTTCTTGAGCCACTTCTCCCTGACAAGACACTATATGTTAGGAAGAACCTAGGACCCTATGCCGTAGGCGATGGCTTACTCCGTTGCTACCCAGAACTCACGCTAAGATACTTGCGCAGATGGTCTCAGGCAAAGGATGAAGGCACCCGCTGGAACGTAGCAATGGCCTTTGCGTCC
>JAUQYT010000280.1 GCA_030587605.1 Candidatus Njordarchaeum guaymasense | reverse complement strand
GATCAATTTCGATATCAAGGCGGAGGCAGAAGCGGTCGCCATGTACAAGGAGGTCATGGACGTGGCAATGAAGGAAGGCGACGCTGCCACGCGTGAGATCTTCGAAGAGATAGAAGAGGAAGAAGAAGAACACCACGACTTTTTCACGAGTCTACTTGAAAAGTAGGCTAGAAATTCTCATATCTACCTTTTTTCAGCTATCTTCCGGAAAAGAAAAGTCGGGAGTTTAGCGTAGCTCCTTTCTTGTAGAAACTTCTGTTACGGTCGAGCTTTAAGTGCAGCCTCGAGTCTCTTGTCTACCACGTTCCAGTTTACGTTTTCGAAGAAGGCATCAATGTACGGCGGCCTCTTCGGTCCTTGATCGGTGTAGTATGCATGTTCATAGACGTCAAGAACCAGAAGGGGTATAGTATTCAGCAGACCGTATACGTTGTGAGCGTCCAGCCCGTTGTTGATGAGTTTGCCGCTCGTCAGGTCGTATACCAATACAGCCCATCCTCTAAGAGATATGCCACAAGCCTTGAAGTCCTCTCTCCATTTGTCGAAGGAACCAAAGTCCTTGTTCAGATGCTCCATCAGTCTTGCACTTGGACTTGTGCCCCTCCCATCCTTTATGTTCTCGAAGTAGAGTTCATGCAACACTACGCCCATGTAGTTGAAACTCTCTTCAACCTTTAATGCTCTGTAGTCACTGAAGTTCTGATTCGCCTTGCTTCGATCCACCGTTTGCATCCTCTCCCAGATCTCATTGATCTTTCCGACATATCCCTTGTAGTGCGTCTCAAAATGGTACTCAAGTTGCTGGTCGGAGATTCCCTTCAAACCCTTCGGCTTGAGCTGATCTTTTGGACTTATCCTTACAGACAAACTGCTCCCTCTAGAATTCCTTCCTCACAAACTAGTTAATTGTTGAAAGGTAAAAAGGATTGTCGCACATTCTGAAGCTACGCCAATGTTTGAACAAAGCCATCCGATCCATGTAAGCGCAAATGGCATATGATATATATCGAGCTTGATCTAATTCTTGGACAGGTGAAAATATGGTAAAGTTGTCAGCAGAAAGAGTTATCGAGATACTGAACTCAGACTTGGCCGCTGAGATTGCAGCCATTATCCAGTACCTCCAAGTTTCCTACCGCGTCTTGGGCCTCATTAGAGAACCGATATCCGAGCGCTTAGAAGACATCGCTGAGGAAGAGATGAAACATGCAAAAGAACTTGCGAACAGAATCGTTGCCTTGGGTGGAACGCCGACGGTTAAGCCTAACCCGATTCTTCAAGCAGATACGTATGTCGAAATGATGGAGCAAGGTCTGAAGGCTGAGGAGAAAGCTATCAAAGACTACGTGGAGCATAGAAACGCATGCGAAGAGGGTGGAGAGGTACCGACCGCTCTAATAATCGAGAACATAATAGTCGATGAACAGCACCACTGGGACATATTCCATAAGTTGATCAAAGAGACTAAGACCAAATAGAGTCCGCAGTCAAGAGAAGCCGTCTAGCACTTATATCGTTACGCCGCAGGCAACACGCGCATATGGAGAAAATGCCGAAAAGAGCTCTCTACTTGCCTATCAACACCATGGGTTTTCCACAGCAGACCAGAGTTCCGCCGCCAACCTTGGTCACTGTGACCTCGTTGCCACATACACTGCATCTGTAATGCTCTCCAACACTCTTAACTCCCACGTCGATCGCCTCGCTTTCTCCACAATGATGCAATCTATGATTGCTAAAAAACCTTTGTTGCTGTGACCGTCTTATCCAGTCCCTTTCCTTTTTTCAGAGATTCGAATGAATGTTGTCTTTCATCCGGTAGGCTTCATCTTATCAAAGAGCTAGGAGTTGCTGCTCCCAAGACGATCAAACTGACTTGACCTTACGGTATTGCGGGGAGAACTGGCAGATCCTTCATAGTGAGCAATCCAGGCTCTGCCTTCAACACCTGTGGTATTGAGTTGACTACGATGGCAGCTGTGGCTAGATCGCCATGGATGCCGCCTCTAATAGTCATGTCAATTGGGGGTACGCCTTCAATAACGACAGAGTCTCTAGGGTCTTTCGCGCCAACATAAACCTGCAGGTCGAGAGTTATAGCTTCCCTGCCGCCAACGAACCCTAGCCCTTGCTGCTTCACACCTGCAACCTTGCCCTTCTCAATCTTGAGGAATAGGCTCTCGACATCAACCTCAGCGATAACCGGTTCGACAGTCTCTTCAACCCTGTCTAGCTTCCAACCAAGCCCCGAGGCGATCATATGGATAGATTCTTCAAGTCCAACGTGTCTAACTTTCCGTTCCTGAACTAACCTCTGGAACTCTTCAAGTGAAAGTCCGGCGCCGGTCTTCCTCTGAAGCGGCAGCCTACGCTTTGAAGCGTCAACGATCCTAGTCACGCTTACCCGAGTGACGCTCTGGCATGCTCCAGTCAAGGCGAGAGGCAGGGTATCCATAATGAATCCTGGATTGACACCTGTGCCCAAGACTGTGACTCCGTACCTCCTAGCCAAACGGTCCAACTGGAGTGCGATCTTTTCGTTTTTTTCGAATGGGTAAGCCAGCTCCTCGCAAGTTGAGATCACGTTCGACTTAGCCTTCACGCACTTCATAATCTGAGGCGATACCACATTCAGGTACGAACCGGTTGAATGTAGGACAACTTCAGCCTTCGCTTTGGCCAAGACTTCATCTGCGTTGCTCGATACGCGGACGCCAAGAGGTTTAGACGCTCCTGCCACATCGCCCAAGTCCTTTCCAACCTTCTCCTTATCGATGTCTATTGCGCCTACGATCTTTACAGCCTGCTTACCTGAAAGAAGCTTGACGATCCCGCTTCCTATTGGACCTACTCCATATTGAACTGCTCTTATGGGCCTCGCCAACCTACCTAGCCTCCTTTATTCCCTAATAGAATCTCTTAGTTCTTTCATACATCTCTTTGGGTCTAGGAGTGCTCTCAACATAACCCTTGCGACGCATATGACCAACCTTGATAGAACTATCAACTTCCGAGACTCGATCTCTTAATTATCAAGCCAACCGGAGCTCTGCTTCAACACTTTTACACGGAAAGCATCGAATGATCAATGCGAAGAGAAGGGAAAAGAAGCCCTAGTAAGGCCCCCCTCCCCCATGTTTTACATGAATTCTTAATACTTGGATTAACTCTACTTCGTTATTCCTGGATCCAGACTCAATCACTGCAAGAATCGACCGTGTTCGCATCGTATGTTGTTTCATTCAGGGCAGCCTCGGCTTTGTGTGATAGCCTCTCTCCAGATCTCTCACGTTTCTGGACGGGTCTGCTTTTTCTTTACCTACCTTTCGATGCTCTAAGAGAGTCTCAAGTAGTTTCTGGCTACCCTCCAGTCTCCGAATACTTAGTGAATATTAGAGTGATGGACCGGGCGGGATTTGAACCCGCGGGGACTCGAAGCATTTTTGCTGCCCAAAATGGTATCATAATTTAATGGGCGTGCGTTGTCTAAAACCTATCAAGATAATTCTTGATGCTCTGTGGTGACAGACGAGACAGTTAAATAACAAAAATGTATGCCCGACCACAGGATCTGGAGATGCGATCTATGGGAATTCCGAAAAAGACTTTAGATGGCAGAGAGATACAATCATGGGAGATCTATTTGTCGTATAACTTAAGATGGCTGACTATATTCTTGTCTATCACATTATTGGTGGCGTATTTTTTCGGTGCAATAGTACCTGAAGTTCGCGCATGGAACTTCTCTATAACCCCTACAATGAACGTTGCTTGGCCCGGTCATCCAGCTATTTATGACATTTCAGTTTTCTTGGATCCTCAGGAGATTTGGGGTCCGTGGACAATTAAACTCCTAGTTTCTCCACCCGAACTAGGTGTAACCGTCACTTTTTCAACGAACGATCAAGCGCCTCCCTTCACTTCAACTATGACGGTGGAGGTTGATGATTCGAAGCCGGCTGGCATCTACACCTTGGGAGTATGGGCACACCCCTCTTACGCTCTTTTCCCCGGACCAGACAACGAGGAGATCGCTGTGAAACTCAACGTCGCGATGAGAACCGACTTCGCACTGTCAAGCCCAAGCTTGTCACCTCCTGCTCCTAAGACTGGTGACTCGGTAACCTTCAGTGTGGTTCTCACAGCATTGAGCTCAACCATACCCTTCACGCAGAAGCTGAGCGAGATGGCAAAAGCGTCGTTGGATGGCACGCAAATAAGTGTCGAGTCCTTGAACTATCTTGGACCGACGGGCACCCCTATGACCGTTTCCACTGCAACGCCCTGGACTGCGACGGAAGGCGCCCATACCATAACTTGGAGTCTCATAATAATGTACGATGATCCTGATCTAGTCCTGATCGATCCTGACTCATCCAATAACAAAGTTTCGCTTTCTTTTTCCGTGAGCTCATCGCCGCCTCCGGTCATTGAAGACTTCAGCATAGACGCCAGCCCTCCCTCACTTACTATCAACCAAGGCGGCGCGAGTCGGTTAACCATCACAGTCCATTCTAAAATGGGTTTCAGCGTAGCCGTAACATTCGCTACCTCGTGGGTCGGCGCATCCCCCACAGAAGTCTCTGCACCCGCCCCTAGACCTGTAACGCCCGTACCAGACGGGACAGGAACTACTGTGCTCACAGTGACCGCTGGGCCATCAGCCAGTGTTGGATCATTCACTCTCCGCGTTACAGGTACAAGCGGATCCTTTACTCACTCAGCGGATATATCGGTAACGATCTCCGCGGCTGTTACGCCGACTTCAACCCCTACGTCCACACCGACACCTAGCCCGACCCTAACGCCAACTCCAACACCTACACCAACATACATCGGCCTACCGGAGACAGTTTTCATCGCTATCACAGTTATTATTCTAATAGCTATTGCTATGAGGCATAGAAGGAAGCGACCAGTGCCAGCGGCTCATACTGCGACACCTCCTCCTCCTGCGATCAAATACTGTTATCAATGCGGCACAGCGCTATCGAAAGGCGTCAAGTACTGCACAAAATGTGGGGCAAGACAAGAATAGCCAACATCGCGCTGCGACGCTTAGACCACAGTCTTGCCGATCTGCCCGGTCGGTCACACAATCACACGGTCGCCTCTCTCTAGTCTACGGTAGAATTGAGTCTAGCTCCTGTTTCGCCATTTTTCTTTGGGTAATACAGTTTGTATAACAGTTCCCCATTTGTGAGGGTTTCGCATGCTAACCGCGAGGAGCCTTGCAAAGACAGATATCTTGAACAATGAACAAAAATGGCGATCACTCCCCAAAATGGTTCCATTTTTACCCAGAAGTTGGTGGACCGGGCGGGATTTGAACCCGCGACCTTCCGCATGCCAAGCGGACGATTTGGTAACGACCCTCGATTGAGGAGTAGTTCATACCAGACTGATCTACCGGCCCGCGTTCAATCTTAGCGA
>JAUQYT010000267.1 GCA_030587605.1 Candidatus Njordarchaeum guaymasense | reverse complement strand
CAGGCTGGCATAGTAGTTGTCCGGCATCTGATCCCAGACGCCTTCGAGGTTCTTACCTTGGGCTTCTCTCCAGTCTGGCGCGGAACGGTACCGGATGCGCCACCCTCCCCGACGTTCTGCTCATGCCATTCCCTTATCCGCTCTAACTGCCGGCCTTACGTCGATTCCTTGTAGCCTTGCTTCACGATCCAAAACGCAAACGACAAAATGGTGGTTAACGTGGGGCTCGATGAAAAGTGCGGGGGGTGGGATTCGCGCACCAGTTTACCAGTAAACTAGCCATCTGAAGACGCTTCTAGGTTGATTTCTCACACTATTCTATTGCGAGTCCTATTCTTCCTGACTGCCTTAAGAACTGAAGTATGATGCCAAAGAAGAATCCTACCAGTGTTAAGAAGTGAATGATCGTCTTTTCAGCAAACAGTGCAATCCCATAGGACGACGTTCTGACATCAGAGGACTGGGCGTTCCACTAGTAGGCCCACGTTACAACCCACACACCGGTAATCAGGACGATGGCCGTCCATGATGGCAACTGTACAAACTGGAGCCATGTTGCATGTCTAACCTTCATCCCCCTCGGACAGCTGAGACTGCTCAGCTCGTAAAAACACATACTAGTAGCTTGAGAACGAAACGATGGTCCCACCGCACAATAGGAACGATGCTACGCAGATATTGGGCTTCAAACATTAGGGCTCGTCCGATATGGAAATAGATTAGTGCGTTGAGAAACTCAGATGCTAACGATGGAGCATTCAGCTCCCTTTGCCTATCACGTAAAGCTCGCGGTCAAACTTCGTGAGGAATCTGGCCTCGCTCTTCGTAATCACCACAACATCCTCGATCATTGGTCCCCCCCATCCTACCTCATAGTATGGGGTTTCGAGGCAGAAGATCATTCCCTCTTCAAGTGCTGTGTTATCTCTAGGGCCGATGAGGGGAGGATCATAGCCCTCGATGCCCCATCCGTGACCTGTGTGATGGCGAACGTAGCGTTCAAGTCCACGTTCTCTGACCATCGACGTGACTGCGTTGAAGATATCGGAAGCCTTGACTCCTGCCCTGGCCATATCTATGGCTAGTTGCTCCCCGGCTAATAGAGCATCATAATATTTCCGCAGTTTCTCACTGGGTTCGCCGAGAACCGCACTCCGCCCCGTATCACAGGGATATCCCATATAGCTGCATCCTCCATCAAGACGGATGAGATCTCCTTTTTTCAGCCTATAGTCGGAGGGAAATGCAATGTCTGGAAATGCCGTTCGAGGCCCAAATCCGATCGGTGGCCCGTACATTCCCATCTTTGATACGATGCTGCCTCCTTCCGAGATTATTGTGTGCTGGTATACGTCCGAGAACTCTTTTTCAGTTATTCCTTCTCTGGTTTGTTCCAAGGCGGTTTGCCAAGCCTTCTCTGTGATTCTCAGCGCTTCCTGAATCCGCTCTATCTCCTCAGCAGACTTAACCATGCGTATCTCTCTGAAGATCTGCTGGGCAGCGAGAGGTTCAAGACTAGGCAGATTGGCCTTGATCTCTTTCCCTAGTGGACTCTCAAGGGGTAGATTTGGCTCATCCACGCCGATCCTACCTTTTGTGATTCCTCTCTCCTTCAGCAGCTTGATCAGAATGAGGGTTGGATCAGTTTGCTTCGTCTTCTCCCAAGCTTCTTGGGCTCTAACTAGTTTTCGTTCGGCATCGGTCAAAGGGTCTTTCGCCCAGCGTGTCATGACATAGAACTCTCCATAGTACCGCACTTCACTCATCCAAGGAGGAGACATCAAAACGACGGGGGTGGGAGCAGAGATCGGGACTACGAGGGCAGGCTCAACGTTTCCGTCTCGGGGTAGCAGGGCGAAACATCTCCCAAACGGGCAAAGGTCACTCGTGTAGAAGACGTTTGCTGGTGAGGAGGCGATCAAAGCGCTGAGGTCATATTTCCACATTATTTCCTCTGCTCTTCCGCGATTCAGCAACATGTCCATTCACTGGAATTGACTCAGCGTAGATTGGCTGATTTCTATCCTAATATGTGTTGGTTCCACTAGGCCAATCGACTGGGGCATTGACAAGGCAATCGCTAAATAACTTTTCGCGAATTCTAGTTCAGTGGCTATCTGAAGTCTGTTGCAGACCGAGGAACAAAGAATGGTTAGGTTCGGAACAAGACTATTGATGGGACGAGGGTGGGGAGGAATTCGTGAGATACCTGTGTATGCTCAGCAATTGGAAGAATTGGGATACGATCACTTATGGTGTGCTGACGAAAGATTCGAGAGGGACGTCTACGTTTTGCTGTCTCTGGCCGCTCTGAAGACTGAGAGAGCCATGCTCGGGACATGCGTTACGAATCCCTACCTCAGACATCCGTTGATGACAGCCACAGGGATAGCAACCGTCAATGAACTCTCAGGTGGAAGAACTGTCTTAGGAATTGGTGCCGGTGCTTCCGCCATGTTTGAGCGTCACAGCATGGCGCGTCCCTCTCCTCCTCTCATAGCAATCAGAGAAGCCACTGAGGTCATACGTGCCGTGTTAAGCGGGGCCAAGGTCGATTACGAAGGAAGAACGATGAAATTCAAGAGAGCAGATCTGGATTTTGAACCTAGATATGTACCGATCTACATAGCGAGTCGTGGGCCCAAACTGTTTCAGTTGGCCGGAGAGCTCGCAGATGGAGTCATCATTGGAAGTTTGGCGTCCAGAGAAGGGCTTCGATTCGCTTTTGAGAACATCAGGAGAGGTGCTGAAAAGGCTGGCAGAGACCCCAAGGCGATAGATGTGGTGTTTTGGTCATATACGTCGATGTCAGACGATGAAGCAGAGGCAAAACAACACGTTAAGAGGATTGTCATATCGTCTATGTGGAGCAGCAAATCCATATTGAGGCACCTTGGCGTTGATGATGACGCTTGGAGACCGATAGAGGAGACATTGAAGAAAGGATTTGCCACTGGCCTAGATCCTGAAGCTATCTACAAGCAAGCATATGGTCAACTATCGGATGAGATTTTAGACACATGGTCAGTGACTGGAAATCCTGATAGAGTGACAAGAAAGGTCAAAGATATCATAGACGCCGGAGTGAATCAATTCGCTCTTCTGCCTTTCGCGGAAACAGAGAAGGAAGGGAGAACAATGCAGAAGCAATTCGCAGAGACAGTCATCCCTAGACTAAAGTAGGTCCGCAGTCTCGCATGAACGCTTTATGAGAAGGAGACATGAAGAGACAGAACAAAAGAGAAGACTCATCGTTTATGGAGAAAATGCATGTTGATCAGGTTCGGAGTGTCGATCCCGACTGGACGAGAAGGTCTAATGGTCCCAACAGGTTTTGCATCAAGAGAAACTATTGTTGATGTGAGTAAGCTAGCAGAAGGCCTGGGATACTATTCCGTTTGGAGCAACGACCACATAACAACCCAGAACTACATAAAGCAGGTCAGGCCGAAGCCATCGTTCTATGATCCTCTCATAAGCTTGGCTGCAGCTGCAGGCGTAACGGAAAGGGTGAAACTGGCAAGCGGCGTTTTCGTTCTCCCTTGGAGAACTCCCGCGCTGGTGGTTTGTGCGAAGCAACTGGCAACTCTTGATGTTCTATCAGGTGGACGTTTGATTCTAGGTGTGGGGACAGGTGCATACCGTGAAGAATCAGACGCGCTTCACATCCTCGATAGGGGAAGACGGCTCGACGAGGGACTCCGAGGTCTGAGAGAACTCTTCGAAAAACCTGTAGCCAGCTTCAACGGAAAACATGTCAAGTTCGCAGATGTGGAGTTCTATCCCAAACCGCTCCAGAAACCTCTTCCTATATTCATAGGGCAACACAGCGTCATTCCAACAGTCCTCGATCGAATAGCCGAATTTGCTCAAGGCTGGATTCCAGGACTTTCACCAGAGCAATTCCGAGACGCACAACCTAAACTGCAAGAGACTTTGAAGAGATACGGACGGAGCCTGTCGGAGATAGAACTTGTACGCGAGATATCTGTAAGCCTTGACAAGGATCGGGAGAAGGCGGCTGCAAAATACAAGAGGACCCCGGCGTACACACACATGGTATCATTAGCGAAGGGATGGGGAAAGAGACCTTGCTCCTTTCAAAACACTCTTGGAAAGTCACTCATAGGAACTGTAGATGACGTCATAGACGGCGTTCAAGCGTATGTTGACGTCAATGTGAAGCACTTTATGCTGAACTTCGCGGTTACAACATCGGCTGAGCTCACAAAGGATGTGGAGGCTTTCGCAAAGAAGATAATGCCATCATTCATGAATAAATAACGAGAAAACTATACTTTTCGAGGGTCAATGTGAGCCACTCAAGCGCGAATTCAAGCTTTGAAGCTTGCCTACGAAGGCTTTTGAACTCATAGGGAGATTATCCTGTAGACGCTAGAGAATCGGAGGACTCATAGTGCTTCCACATGCATCCGTACTAGGTTGCATTGGAAATACTCCAATGTTGGAGTTGGATGTAGCATTTCAAGGTCGGACATATCACCTGTATACCAAACTAGAGTTCATGAATCCAAGTGGGAGCATCAAAGATAGAATAGCAAGATACATTGTTGAGCAAGCAGAGATGAAGGGCCTTCTTAAACCGGGTCATACGATAGTTGAGGCCACGAGTGGCAACACGGGCATAGCTTTGTCTATGGTTGCAGCTGCGAAAGGCTACCAGATGCTTGTTGTAATGCCCGAACATATGACCGGAGAAAGAATCAAGATTATGACGAGCCTAGGCGCAAACCTCTGTCTGACACCAAAAAACGAAGGTTTCGAAGGAGCCCTGGCAAGAGCTGATAGGATCGCCGAAAGCAATGAGCAGCATTTCTTGGCAAACCAATTCAGAAACCCAGATAACATCTTGGCTCATTATCACACAACTGGAAAGGAGATCTTGCAGCAGATCGATCGGGATGTTGATGCATTCGTGGCTGGTGTAGGTACAGGAGGCACATTGATGGGAGTAGGAAAGGCTCTGAGAGAAAAGAACCCGAATGTGCGTCTTGCAGCAGTGGAACCAGAAGAGGCCGCTATCCTTTCTGGACGAAAAGACATAGGAGATCACAAAATCGCTGGCATCGGCGATGGCTTTGTTCCAGAGATCGTGGACGTAAGTCAAATAGATCAAGTGATCGCTATCAAGAGCGATGATGCTGTGGAAATGGCGAAGAAACTGTCCCGAGAACGAGGCCTAATGGTAGGCGTGTCATCAGGAGCAAACGTGTTAGCGTCAATCCGAGTTATGGATCAAATAGGCCAAGACAAGGCAATAGTGACCGTGCTTCCTGACAGAACGGAGAGATATTTCAGTACAGATCTGTGCAGTTCAATCGAATGGCAAGTAAGGCAGTGCTCTAAGCACTGCGAATGCCCCTTCGAGAGATTGTGAGCAGCAAGAATTCTCAACAGATTCATAATCAGAATAAGAAACCTACGAGCAACTCATCAAAGAAGAAATAGTGTTGCATTGGTTGCATCACCAGTTCCATATGACTTACTGCTGCAGAAAGCCTTAAAGCGAGAAAGGCGCGATTCCAAACTCGGATAGTGAATGAAGAAATGAAAGTTGTGGACAGCATTCTTGAGCTGATTGGTAACACACCCATGCTAAGACTGCACAACGTGACTGAGGGCGTGCCTGCCAACGTCCTGGTCAAGCTGGAATATTTCAACCCTAGCGGGAGCTACAAGGATAGGATGGCTATCCGCATCATTGAGGATGCGGAAGAAACTGGGCGCCTCAAGCCCGGATACACCATAGTTGAATCCAGCTCTGGGAACACGGCTATTGCCTTAGCCCTGGTTGGAGGTGTGAAGGGGTACGAAGTAAAGATATTCTATCCCAAGGAGATTTGGGTAGAGGAAAAGAGAAAGATACTGCAGCGTCACGGTGCAAGAATCGAAATCGTTCCATTGGTCGAGACTGACGTTGCAAAGAGGGCAGGTGTTCATGGAGCAAGGGTTGAGATTCCTGGCAGAGTGAAATGTAAGGAGATGGAGGAAGGGAACCAGACTGTCTGGTGGGCTCGCCAATTCAGCAATCCAAAGAACCTGTTTGCACACAGCAAGATGGGGCGGGAAATCTTGAAACAAGCTGAAGGAAAAGTTGATGTCTGGGTGTCGTCTCTGGGTACTGGCGGCAACTTCATGGGCGTTTCACAAGTCTTGAAAGAGAATAACCCTCACGTCAAGTGTGTCGCCGTCGAACCTGGAGGATGGCCGGGGTGGGTAGATCCCCTGTCGCCTCAAGCTAAGTATGTACCTGGAATAACTGGCGGAATCATCGAGAAGCTCAGAGACAGCGGACTAGTTGACGAAGTAGTGTTCGTTAGCAACGAAGACGCAAGGAATATGGCCTACAGGCTATCAAAGGAAGAAGGAATGTTCTGCGGCATGTCTACCGGTGCAAATGTGTTCGTGGCCATAAGGGAAGCCAAGAAGCTAGGGCCTGACAAGAATGTGGTCACAGTTGCCGTCGACAGAGGAGACAGATACTTCAGCGACGAGCGCTATATTACGTAAGCCAAGAAAAAGAGGATTCTACCCATGTTTGATCTTGATAAAGCACGGAAATTAATGAAAAGAAAGGACATTGACGGCTTAATCGTATCTTCTCCTGAAAACTTCTATTATGTTAGTGACTACGCTGGCATAGTTTTTTCTGGAAAAGGTGGTACCTCCACCGTAATAGTGCCACAAGATCAGAACCAAGATCCTGCGGTAGTTGTGATGGATTGGGAAACTCCTTATGTGCGAAGAGGAACTTGGATCAAGGACATCAGATCCTTTGAGACATGGATACACATCGACGAGGAGGAACCGAAAACCTCTTCTACCACCAAGCATCATCGGAAACCCGAACAGTTTGACCCTTTACAGGTTATCTCTCAGACGTTAAAAGAGAAAGGGCTTGAAAAAGGAAATCTAGGTGTGGAACTGGAATCCGTTCCTCACCTCTATTATGAAAGACTCAAAGCTGCCATGCCAAAAGCGAATCTCTTTGATATTACTGAGCTTCTGCTAGAAATGAGAACCATAAAGACGCCGACAGAAATCGACAAATTCAGAAAAGCCGTGATGATTACTGAGAAGGCGTATACCGCTGTCATGAAAGCAGCTAGAGAAGGTGCTACGGAAAGAGAGGTCGCGAAAGAGTTCAGACGAGTTGTCGCTGAATCCGACTGCTGGGGGGCGGGATATATACAGCTTGGGACTGGCGTCAATAGCGGTGGCCCTCATTCCCCCTTCATGGACCCGACAGAACACGAGTTCAAGAATGGCGACCTCGTAAGGCTTGACGGTGGCGTCAACTTCCAAGGAATCATAACCGACATGTGCAGAACTTGGGTCGTAGGCAAGCCTTCGGAGAAGCAGAGGAAATTGCACAGCGCCCTTATGCAAGGCCAGCGAAAGATTGTCCAAGCATTGAAGCCAGAAATGAAGTTCTCAGAACTATTCAAGATCGGACTAGAAGCCGTCAGAGGAGGAGGCTACCCCCATTACACTCGGGGGCATCTGGGCCACAGCATAAGCTACGGACCCTTTGCGGAAGAGGCGCCCTTCGTAAGCGCTATGGAGAATAGAGCGGTGAGTCCAAACATGGTCCTCTGCATTGAATCACCTTACTACATCACAGGTTTCGGCGGCATAAACATTGAAGACATGGTCCTGATAACAGAGGATGGACATGAGGAGCTTACAAAGCTAGATCGAGACTTGCACTCCCTTGGCTAGTACTGCATCCAACAGGTCCCTGCGGCCAAGAAAAGGAAAAAAGTATCGCGCGTCATTCAGAAAAAGAAGGAAAAAACCGGATATGTCTTCTGCGATCTGACTACTTCAGTCCCCTACTCCTTGGGTCTGGCACAACTGGATCTCTTGAAGCCATTTCCCACGGCCAGACCGTCTGCCACTCCACATCGCCAGGCTTGTTGGGGTCATCAAGACATTGAGCTATGGTGACCTCGACAAGTTCGTTGAAGCCCGTCTTTTCGTTGAATTTCACTGCATAAACCCCTGCCTCTTCTTTGGAGATCTTGACCTTTCGGAGGGCATCCCGCAGGACTGTTGGGAAATTCTTCGAATAGGTCGGGTCAGTCTTCCCAGCGTCCTCGAGCGCATATTTCAGCGTGAGAATAGATGTGTATGTGACCAAAGCGCCCCAGTCAAAATAGTCGAAGTTCTTCATCCAGACTTCATATAGTCCTTTGAGTTTCGGGTTCTTCAAGACTTGGTCCATTACTGCTCCAGCGGCGAATCTCGTGAATTGGTGTTTGACGCCTTTCCGCATATCCTCGATATTCCAAAAGTCGTACATTGTTTGGCCAGCGCCCATGGTTATCCATATCGGTGGAAAATACTTCTGTTCCGTCATTGATTTCATGACTTTAACCCAGTCGGCTGGTGACATGGGGCATGCAAATAGGATGTCTGCGTCGGCCGCCTTCAGTTTCAATATTTCGGGGGTCACATCAACTACAGGCGCCGCAAACGTAATGTCCTCCACTAGCTTCCAGTTCACTTTTCCAGCCTTCTTCGCTTCATCAATGTATTTCAGCCAGCTTGTTCGGGCGGTTTGACCGAAGAGCGCAGATTCGACAAACATAGCTATGGTATTGACCTTATTCATTAGCCCTTTCTTGTTGAGCAGATCTACTAGGAAGTCTACTTCCCTTTTGGCGTACCAGTCGTCATGCGGGAAATTCATGAAATACCATTCATAGCCTCGTTCCAGCAATGTGGGTGAGGAGGAATCCCAGTTCAAGTTGGGCACTTTCAGTCTAGCGCAGACTTCCTGAGTTGGGTACGTTAGGCTTGAATACCAGGAGCCCAGTACGCATACGACATTTTCCATGGTGATAAGCCTCTCCGTCTCTTGCAATGCTAGATCTGGCTTGTTCTGGCAGTCACCCCAAACAACTCTAACTTTTGCTCCTTGAAGAGATTTGATGCCACCTGCATCGTTGATCAGATACTTTACCCAGAAATCGATTGCGTCTCTGTTGACTTTGCGTGTGACAGGACCAGTCAAGGGGTATACTGCACCAATCTTGACCTCTTTCGGACCAGGCGGCGGAAGTGTTGAGGTGTAGTACCAGTATCCTCCTACGGTAGCAGCAGCGATTACGACAATAATGATTATCGCTTGGAGTGTAGAGATAGCTTTCCTAAGATTTGCTTTTGACAAGACATACAACTCCGGTCGTTTGTATCCGTCCCTACGTATATAACAGTATCGTGGAGAGCGGCGAGGTTGTAAAGTTAAGCCCAGCAGAAGATTGTAGGTTGCAGTGTGGATTGCGAGGTATGTCTGGACGCTTTTGAGGCTTGAGCCATTTGGGAAGTTGTTGTAGAAGCGTTTAGTTCTAGCCTTTAGTTGGCTGAACCATTGCTCGATGCTGTTGCGCAGCCCAAACGTCATATGTCTGAACGTTAAGCCAAGTTGTATGAAGGCCCACGGATACCATGGCCCTTTGTCGACAAGGATGAGAGGCTTATTGCTGCATAGCTT
>JAUQYT010000265.1 GCA_030587605.1 Candidatus Njordarchaeum guaymasense | reverse complement strand
ATCTAAAGATGAGACTATTAGATTCAATAACTCTGTGGCATGGGAGGTCAACCTTTGCGGCATATGGAGACGCCTAGCTGATAGAGAAGGGTACCTGAAGGAGAAACCAGCTGATTCTTCATTCAACGATTCGAATTGGCCCCAAGTGAAGGTACCTGATAACTATGGTTTAGACGGCGAGCTCCAGCGCCACTATGGCCCAGTATGGTACCGGAGAACTTTCCGATCAGGAAAGGGTGAACACGTTGACTTGGTCTTCAATGGGGTAGACTATTTGGCCGATGTCTGGCTAGATGGACGGCATCTTGGTCATCACGAGGGATACTTCGCACCTTTTTCCTTCGACGTATCACAGCTGCTCAAAGAGAAGAACACTGTTGCTGTTAGGGTGCAAGACCCACTTGAGAAACTTGATCCGAAGGTCCTTACCCATCTTCACTTTAAGAAATATATCAAAGGAACCATGAATTACCACGATTCTAGACCAGGAGGCCTGCCTGGAGTCATCTCACCTGCGTGGACGCCCGAATGGGGTCAAAGCCTGACTACAGGCGGTATCACGCAGCCTGTATTTTTGAAATTCACAGGATCAGTGAGGATTGATGCCCTCTTCGTCACCCCAACGGACACTGGTGGACACGTCCACGTAGCGCTCCTGGCAACCAACAGAGCGCCAAGTAATATTGAAACCGCTTTCAACATCATCCTGCATCCTCCTTCACTTCAAGAGAGTAACACAGCCAAGAGTGGAGCCATTGATCTAGCTGCAACACTCGTCGCTAAGCTTCTTCCAGGGTCTAACAGAATGGATTTTGACACAATTGTTCCCAACCCTGTATTGTGGTGGCCTTGTTCGCATGAGAAACTCGGGACTCATACCCTCTACTCTTTGAGAGTTGAGGCAATCTGTGGTGACGTGCTATCTGATTCCCGAGTAGAGCAATTTGGAATTAGAACTGTTCAGCTTAATCGTGATCCGTGGGTTTTCAAGGTCAATGGTCGACCAGTCTTCATCAAAGCCTCCAACTATATTCCTCGCCAGCACTTTGCCGACGTCGACAAGACCTTCTACGATCGGGACATGAGGTTGCTGAAAGCCGCCAACCTGAACAGTGTTGGGATACACGCTCACATCCAGTGTCCTGCTTGCTACGAAGCCACCGACGACACTGGGGTTCTAGTGTTTCAAGACTTTGCTCTCCAGTGGTCTTATGATTCCTGCGAAGAGACCAACCCGGGTTTCCGTGATAGAGCTCGATGGCAGATCGCTGAGATGGCATACCATCTCTACAACCATCCCTCAGTGGTCTACTGGGCGTGCCACAACGAACCAGCAGCGCTCTTCCTTCCCAAGAGACCGCCGGACCCAGTCAAGGATAGAGATAACCAAGTGCTTGACCAGCTGCTTGAGGAGCGCCTCATAAGCATTGATCCGAATCGCCCAGTCCAGCGAGCCTCGGGAATCGGTGGAGATACTCACATTTACGAAGGTTCGATCGGAGGAGGACCGATCTATAACTGCAGAAAACGCAAGGAAGCTGGCTTCGTCTCTGAATATGGCTTCTGGTCCGTCGCGTGCACCGCAGAGCAGTGGGGCGACACAGGCTGGCCACCAGACACGCAGGAGCTGGTTGAGTGGTCTGGTCGTCTCAGCTTCTTCGGTTCCACGTCTACTTATGTTGGGGCACCAAACCGTTACTCTGACAGGCGATCATGGATTCGCGCGACACAGCTCTATGCCGCATTCCTAGCCAAGTACTACACCGAGGTATTCCGCATCAATCGAGGTCAACCCTTCATGGGGATCAGGTGGCACTTCTTCGTTGACTGGTGGGGATACGCTGGCGCAGGACTTCTAGACATCAACCGTATTCCCAAGACACCATATTACTCATTAGCTGAAGCTCAGCGTCCGCTCCTAATGGCAGCAGATCTCGAGAATACAGTCTTTCGTCCTGGCATGAAGATAGAGATACCAATCTTTATAATCAACGATGACGTTCACGACACATCTAGTTCATGGGAGATTGAGTTATGCAGAACAGAGCGGAGCATCGTTATTGCATCAGACCCAAACGCAGCAGGACTAGGCGCCACGGGGCAACCATCACCATATAACCATGCGATCGCTCTGCCTGAAGGGTCCGCCAAAACCAAAGTCATTGCAGAGAAAGGAGCTTTTGAGGTGGGAGCTGAATCAGCTAAACATATCAAGACGATCCAGTTCACCGCCCCCGATGAAATGGATACGCCCTCATCCTTTACCCTCATGATGAAATGGAGAAGCAAAGATGATGGAGAGCAAGAACAAGCCAACTGGGCGCATTTCCTCGTCGCTCCGAAAGAATGGAAAGCAAAACCAGGAATGCAGACAGTTCCCTAGAAGTGTCAAGCCTTGAGGCAATGACTATGCCAAGAACTTCAAGACCATCTGAATTACGCCTTCTCTTCCGACCACGTCGTTGCCCCTGTGGCCTTCGCCCTTGAGAATCAGTAGCTTGTGTTTTCCTTTTCCAGTTTTTAGCTGTTCATACAACAGTTTAGATCTCTTGACCGCAACAATGTTGTCAAGTTCTCCATGAATAAGTAGTATGTTCTTGTCGCGTAGCTCCTTAATGTAGTCAATAGGGTTCAGGTCCACCTTCCCAGTAGCCAACCGATCCCATTCTTTCTTGCTGGGGATTCGCCATAGGTTGTTCCAGCCCCTCTTGATAGAGTTGAACAATTCGTCGATGGGTTCACCCGGTTCCTCGGCTATCCTCGAATGGTCTCTCCAGTCTGTGGGCGCAGCAACCGATACGATGTTCTTGATCTCTTTGGATTTTGCCCCAGCCACAAGAGCAACCGATCCCCCAAAACTCCCGCCCACAAGAACTATGTCTTTGACTTCCCACGCAATGCTTGATCTGTTGTAAGCGTTTTCCCCTTTCCCTCCTTTGAGAAAGTCAATTGACTGGAGCACTGTGCTTACGCAATTCTCCCACGACATTGTTCCATAGCTCCCCCATGTTCCCACATAGTTTGGATAAAACAGAACAAATCCCTCTTCGATTAGTCCCTCCACTTTCGCTGGACTATGCTGATATGGGTGGCTTGGAAGACCATAGCAGAAAACCATGAATCTATATTTCCTGTCGGTTTGCAAATCGTCCTTTGACCACATACTCGCAACTATCTCTCCGAACTTGAAAACCGAGAGGACTGGTCTCATCGGCGACATTGACGGTTCAACCACTTGCTTGTCGTTGTAGTGGGCCACGCTATATTTCTCTTACCCCAATATCGTGCATTGTTCAATGTTGAAGAATATTAATGTTTCTTGTGCTATCTGCTACTGAAACTTTTTAAGTGAGAAACGAGACTGCAATCCAAAAGGATCCAAACTCCCGTAGTACTCCATCACCGGCATGCTGCGGGGTGCAAGCTGCTCATGCAAGCCAGTTTCGTCGCAATGGAAATAATGAGTATGGGCTTGTTCGCTGTCTGCTCATGGCATGCTCTCAAAGTAGTTCACAGCAAACCGAGGTTTCTTGAGCTCGTCATGGCAGCCGTCTTCGGCGTCCTACTTGAGGAACTCAACGTCCTCATTAGCGGCGACTACTACGTCTACGGAAAAGACTTCCTAATAATCTTCGATCAGGCTCCCTTGGCTATAGGACTTGGATGGGCAGTAATAATCTACTCCGCCATGTCAATATCAGACGCTTATGGTTTCAATGAACGAGTGAAACCTTTCTTTGACGCCATTCAAGCCATCCTAATTGACCTTGCAATGGATGCTGTTGCGATCCGCTTGGGGTTCTGGCGCTGGCCCATCCCGCTAACTGATGGGTGGTTCGGCGTGCCCGGAGGGAACTTCTATGGCTGGATGTTCGTGGTCGCCATCTACTCAGCCTACACTAGGCTCACCAGGTACCTCGTAGAAAAGAGGAAAGATCAGCGTTACATACTCTTGCAGCTAGTCTCGCCGCCGATATGCTACGGCGTTCTCTACAGCCTCCTAGTGCTCTACTTGATCCTAGCATTCAATCTGTTTGCGACTGAGGTAGACCGCCTGTTGATAGTTGCCGTCCAGATAACCCTCTTCGCCCTCATCGTGATAATCTCCACAATGCGACGCGGATTCAGGATACGCAGCCCAGTCGAGCTGCCGATGTCGATTATTCAACTAACCTTCCACTTGATGTTTCTCGGGACACTACTTGCGACTGGCATGTATATCCAGATCCCAGCAATGGTCCCAATAGCAATTGTGTTACTAGTTGCAGAGGCCGTGCTCCACATGATTCCAAACCACAAGTTGGGAAAAGATGCGAAAACAACAGCAATCCAGTAATGATTTTTCCTCAATCATTGATTCTGGCAGTGTAAGCCTCTTATCGGTTGGAAGTGCAACCCTCCCATTTAGGCAACGACAGGAGACGGAAGATTATATATTACAAGGTGATCATAACCGAGTCCAGGGCTCTTCTGCTAGAGGATATTTCTGTCGACTCCGAGTCGAGGGGTTGCAACTTTGAACTACGAAGCAGAGAAGAACCGCTTCATATCCTATTGCGGGTCATACTGCAAACTCTGTGACTGGTTCACCGGGAAAATAAGGAGGGCTTCGAAGACAACCTTAGACTTGGTTCAGGATCGATCAGTGCTCAAACGACAACTTGAACAGAAAGGAGTAGACTTCAAGAACTTAACTAAAGGGTTAGTCACATTAACCGAGTCAAACATATGCCCAAGCTGCAAAGCCGAGGTAAGAAAGGAAAGAAATGCTGAGGACAGATGCAAAATCCGGCAATGCTGCTCAGCCAAAGGATTCACCCTCTGCAGCGACTGCGAAGAATTCCCTTGCGAAGCCCTTACAAACAACCCCGGAGTAATCAAATACCACTGCGTCGAAAACTTGAAGGAAATAAGGGAGAAAGGCTTGGAGCAATGGATAGACAAACAGTGGAAGCAATACGCAAAGTCAACTTAGTCACTTATCTGCAGGGTCAGGTGAGATAGAACCGAAGCTGCATTCGATACAAGAGGAGGATGATAAGCAACTTGAAGGTTTCCTTGGAGGGCTTTCTGACAAATG
>JAUQYT010000259.1 GCA_030587605.1 Candidatus Njordarchaeum guaymasense | reverse complement strand
CAGCATGCCTAAGAGTTCTGGGACATGAGGCAACCTCTGGCCTAACATATCTGTGATGGCATCATAGAATTCCACTAGTTGCCTATTCGCTGATTGGATTTGCCAGCCAGAAATGAACGGCTTCCCAGTGTATATGGTCGCCATCGATGCTTGTGATTGACAAGCGCCGCCGTCGATGTAAGTCCATGTTCTATAGACACCATCGCTATCTTTGAGCCACATATTAAGTTCTTCGTGGATCCGAGGCCGGTGGGTTGTAATTAGGAGCATGCCACTTGAGAAGTCTAACAAGACAACCGCGACAGTGAAAGAAACAAGCGCTATTCTTAACTTCGGCATTGGACCCCGAAGCATACGGCGCGCTATACCGGCCACAATTTCAGATAGGTGGTCAAATCCAACTGAAGCCAAGTAACACATGGCCATGACAGCTCCTGTCACGAGCCTTATCTGATACGACCCAAATTGATCAGGGTACTGGTCACCCAAAAGGCCTGTACTACCCGCCCTGACCAGACGAGCCAACAAACCGCCTAAGCAAGGCGTTAGATATGCGACCGGTAAAGTGAGAATAGTGACTCCTAAGAGAGCTGTCCACCAAGGTAGCTTGTTCGAGTCTTGACTTCTCACTGATAGCAGAGCGAGGAAGGCTGTGGAAAGCCCGAGATAGGTGGGATAGTACCAACTGAACTCTGTTGGTGCGGAAGGACGTGAGACATAGCTTTCGAGAATTCGCAATGACTGGGACAGAGCTGTGTTTGAAGGAATGTCACGGTACAGGTAACCCCATGTTCGATTTACCTCAAGAAGGTATGGTAGAGACCAGAACGTCGTAAGACCCAAACCGCATATTGTCGCTAGCGCAAACATCTTGAACGGCATAAAGGCACGGGCCTGGATCGCTTTCGCCAGCGCAAAGAACGAAAGAAAAACAATCCCGGCCAAGAAAGAGTGTTGATGGGTGAGAAGGAGAGACGCTGCGACTACTCCTGTTGATAGAAAGCTGCCGCCACGTAGAGATTTGAGATAGGCAACTAGCAATAGTGGCAACAAATAGAACTCAGCGAACCTTGAGATGCTTATCGACTGGATGTGCCACGTGACCGATAGGAAAGCGACTGTCCCAACAACAGTGGCACCTATGCTCCTCTTAAGAGTTCTCGACAACAGATGGAAAGCTAATCCCGAAAAAAGAAATGCCAACACTGTCTGGAACCTCATGGCTAGCATAGTTGACTCTATCGCAGGATAACCCAAACTCTCAAGAAGCAAGACGTAGAAGGCACTTTCGTACTTCGCTGCAGGCGGGTAGAAATGATTCACAGGATATCCGCAATACCAAAGCTTACTCCAGACCGCGTCTTCCATATTTTCCAACCCTCTCGATGTGACGAAAGTCTCGAAGAACCTTCCTACCTGATCATGTCCTGCTGGCAAACTGTCAGCTGACCCAACATAATATGGGTAAAACATGAAAAATATAAATGAGCACAGAGCTAGGATAACGAGGAGCTCCCTTTTCTCTTTCGGTAACCATCTCAGGATGAGCGCATAATTCAGAAACACCAGTGTAAGGACTACGGGTCCTACGAAGATCATGTTTGCCGTCTCAGGAACTCAGATCAGTCTCAAACTTGTTCTCGGCTTTTATGAAGTCCAGCGCGCGGTTGTCACGGCTGAGCGCGAAGCTCAGGACGCTCATACCGTTGAGCGACTACTGTAAGCTTCTCGACGAAGGGATGGCTTGGATTGTGAAAGGCCTGGATGCTCCGTCCCCCCTCTAGCATGAGTTCACAATAGCACGGGATCACAGCAGAAATAGGATAGTCAAAACCCAAGGACTTCGTCAATTCAAGCTCCTCAACTCGATCGATCTTCCTATTCATTCCGCACTCCGCAATCTTTTCTGAGATCACCTTGTTCAGGATCAGAGAGGTCTTCTTGCCCAATGCCTGATATATGGACCTCACCATCAACCTAACCCCAGAAAGGTCGATGCTATCATTTCTCATGACCAGTATTACAGCGTCGGACACCGCAACGGCGTCTATCGCTGAGAAGTGGATACCTGGACTTGTGTCGAAGATGAGGACTTGGAAGCCGAGGTCGTTGAATAAGGTGTCCCTTGCTTCCATTATGCGCTTCAGAGCCTTCGACTGCCAAGCTTTGTCCTTGGTCATCATGTCGAGGATTGCTTGAGGGTCCGGGTTTGAGAACGCGGGCACCAGTTTCCCTTTCGTCCGATACCGATCTGTGAGATCCACTAGACATTCCTCGAAACCGCACTCACCGTCAAGGTAATCGTTTATCCAACGGGCGGGCTCAGATTCGAACAAGACGTGTTGGCTCGGAGCCCTAAAGTCATAGTCTACTAGGCACGTATCGTAGCCCTTCTTGGCGTATATGGCGGCAAGGTTCGCCACTATCGAAGTCTTACCCGTTCCACCCTTGTGGGAGTGAACTGTCAAGGCGAAGCTCAAGCGTCCTCAGGTCCTTTCAATAGCAACTCAACAGTTCTCCTAGAGTGAAATGCAATCATTTAAGCCTTGAATTATCCATTTTGACGAAGATCCTGAAAGATGACATGGGCCACCTTGGATAGCCGAAGGTTATCAAATCACCTTGGTATGGAGAAGCGTACGGTCTTGCCGACTCTCTCTTTGGCCACATACCCCATCTGCGTTAATTGGTTCAAGTATAGGCTTTCCAAAGCCCTGCTTCGACGTGTCTTGGCAGCGACCTCAGTCGCCGTCCCCTTACCCAGCCTTAACAACTCCAATATCGTCTTTTGGAGGTGACCATCCAAACTGAGTACATCTATCCCAGCGACGTGTTTGAACCCAGCCCGAGCTTCGTCACGTCTCACAGAGCTTTTCGCAAAAGCCTCGATATTCTCATCCATCCTCTCCAGCAGGGATATGATCCTATCCACCTTCTTTCTCATGCTTTCAGGCAAGCCAGCCAACCACTTCAATTGTTAAACACATAAACACACTGTTCAGGAAGTTATATTAAACTGACGGACCAGATGCTATGTGCGTGTAAGTGATGGGCAGGCCTATCAGAAAGTTCATGGTCAGTGTTCTTCTGCTGTTAGTCCTGACAATGCTTACATCAAGGTCCTTGAGCCAACAAGCAAGCCCCGAGCAGATTGAGAAACTGATTCCTGTGAAAAGCATCATGACCAATGTCGTCTGGGCTCTCGAAGGCAAGGTCTATTTCATCGTCCCAGACCCGAACCGGATGAAAATCATGAATAATCCTATGGCGGCCTATGACACTGCGGCCGGCGGTATGATATACAGCAAAACCAATGCAACGCAGAATTTCGGCTTCGACTCAGATGAAAGGTGGATCGAGACAGGGCAGGACAACGTTCTGAACAGGGGGAAGCCAAAGCTAACGAACAAGACGATCGTCCTGCTGGGAGGCCGATCCGTAAACTACTGCGTATACTACTATGAGAAAGTTTCAGGTATGACCCCTATCTACTTCGACGTGGCAACTGATAAGGACGGGACGATCCTCTATGGATTCTTCACGAACACATTGTATACTCAAGAATCGAAACCTGTTCTGCTCGCCTACATGACTAGACAAGAAGATGAGAACTACAAGAACCTATTTGTGATCCAAAGCTTCATCGACAACAACCAGAATAAAGTATACATAATGTATGGGATCGGTTGGAAGGGGACTTGGGCGGCGGGAATCTACTTCAAGGAAAGATACCGTGATGAGATAGGCAACTTGGGCAAGTGTTGCTACATCTTTAGGTGGGTAGACTTGGAGCGAGACGGCTACAAGGATGGTTACCCTCAACCCGACGAAATCACAATGGTCTACGCCTACCATTACTCATAGCAAGAGATATCTCAAACAGGCTGACTGGAGAGGAGCACGTAACCCCTCGTTCGCTCAGCCTATTGATCTCTGGACTCAACTGTTCTTCTAAGCTTCTCCATCTCCTTCTCAACTTCTTCAGTGGAGGTCAGACTAGGAAATCCGTAGCCCCTATGGCCATCAAACTTACGCTCGAGCACCCATCGCCCATCTTCATCGTACCTTGTCAGCATCGAAGAGCTAATAATGAAATAACGTTCTTCCCTCCCAAACTCTGCATACTTGTGAAGCCCCCACTTCCTCCTTTCATGCTCAGGGTAGCGCGCCAGTCTTTCATCGAAAGCCTTTCTTAATCCCTGCTCGTATGACCGAATCGCGTAGTGCCTCATAATGAATTTGTGCGGTGAAAGTCTCACCTTCACATCTCGCGGAAATATCGGAAGATGCGAACCTGCCTCATCAATGTTGGTTCCCGGGTAATCTCTAAAGCAATTGAACTGCCAATCATCATTCCAAGAGTAGTACTTGACCCGCTTTCTGATGTCCGGCTCCAAGCTATCCCTATCCTTCTCAGTTGGCCAAAACTCGAAATTGTTGAATTGTATCAGGTTGTACTCTCTTGAGCTTTCGAGTTCTATCGCCTCTCTAAGGTTCAGGGAAGGAAATGGTGATTCAAGGAATTCATCAGCGTCAACCATAAGGAGCCACTCTGGCCTGTGCTTCAGAGCCATCTTGTACAGAGTTTTGAGGAGCAAGCCCCATTCAAAGAACTCAGTCTCCAGTCTTGCGAGTTCTATTATGGCTTTCCCAACGTATCTGCCCAAAATATCGAAAGTTCCGTCCGTCGATCCGTTGTCTATGACAACCAATGGCACCTCTTGAGCACGCATGTGAAGAATCGTATACTCTATTATGTCGCGCTCATTGTAGACACTCATCATACCAAGGATGGATGGCGGTTTCTTCCGGGAGTAGTCGCGTAAGACTTTCATCATGATTTCTCCAGGCATCTACCTATGCACGACCACGATTGACTACAATGCAGAAGCGGCCGCAAGCTTGACCCTCTGCATAACAGCCTTACCTGGCCTCAAGCGACAGGAGCCTCCGTCAGAAGGCTCGACATACAAGATAAAAAGGTTAATTGGCAATACCCAACACCTCAGAGTTGCAAGCCAACGGCTTCGGCCGTCGGTAGTTGACGAAAGCAACACACTCACGGTGACAACCAGTGATTTCCGTTGTAACTACTGTATATAACAAAGAAAAAACAGTGTCTGACTGTATTGGTTCAATTCTAGGTCAGGATCACCAAGACCTTGAGCTAATAATCGTTGATGATGAGTCAACAGATGGGTCTGCGAAGAAGATAGCACCCTTCGTAGATGATAGGAGAGTTAGAGTAGTCAAGACTGATCATGTAGGGCATTCACGTGCAAAGAACAGGGGGGCGGAGGAGGCAACCGGAAGTATACTCTACTTCATTGATGCCGACTGTGTCGCCGCTCCGAATTGTCTTAGTCAACTGAAGGTGTTGTTTGATCAGCCTGAGGTGAGTTGTGTTGGGGGAGAACTCAGGGCTCTGAACAAAACTCACTTGATTCCCAGAGCGATCGAAATAATCCAGAACCCTCCGTCGCATCTCGTGGGGGCGAATGCTGCCTACAGGAGAGAGGCCTTCGAGAATGCAGGTCGATTTGACGAAGGGATGAAATTCGGTGAGGATGTAGACCTATACTTTAGAGCTAAGAAACTCGGCCTTAGGTGTCTTATTGATTCAACAGTTAGTGTGAGAACCGTTCATCCACGCACCGTTCTCGATCTACTCAGGCAGAGGTTTAGGTGGGGGATCGGCTATGCCCAGCTGACAGAGAAGCACCCTGAAACAGTCTTAAGGGAGATACATGAAGCCTTTGCGTTGATTTCGTTGACTGTCTTATCGTCCTTTCTGACCCTTCTAGACTTGCGACTCATACTTGTCCCTCTTGCTCTATGCTCAGTAAACATATTGAAGTTCGCCCGCCTGTCAAGAATTGTAGCAAAACGAGCGGGAAAAAAGAGTTATTGGCCAATCATAACCCTGACCAAGTTTCTCAATGCGATTGCTTACTATTCTGGTTATCATTACTGGAAGCTCCTGGAGCTTGCCGGAAAAAAGAGGCCTCTGAAGCCATGGTCCCCTCAACCTTATGGGAAGAGTTAAGGCATCACCATAACATCGCTGGTGGAGGCTGTTATTGGCTGGTTTGGGCTAGGTAGGAGAGTTTGCAGGGTTGACGATGGCTCCAAGCGTTGCAATCATGATAATCAACTACAATGGCTTGAGGTGGCTTACAACCTGTCTCAAAAGTGTAGGTAGGACTGAGTATCCGAATTTTGACGTTTACTTGGTGGATAACGGAAGCCTCGACAGTTCTGTCGATTATGTCAAGAAGAATTTCCCATGGATCAAAATTATTCAGCACCCCAGGAATCTAGGCTTTGCTGAAGGCTACAACAAAGCTGTAGAGAAGATCGAAGCCAGTTTCGTCTTATTCTTGAATAATGATGTTGAGGTCTTGAATCCCTATTGGGTCAGACTGTTAGTCAATGCCGCAGCGGCAGATCCGAGGATCGCGGCTGTTGCCTGCAAGATGTTTTCAATGGAGGATCACATGCGTCTAGACTCAGTCGGAGGCATGGGCATCCCTTTCTGGAGAGGGTTCGTCGACATAGGCCGCGAAGAGTACGATCGAGGACAGTACGATCAAAAAGGTTTTGAGCCCTTTGCTTTCTGTGGAGGAAGCGCACTAGTCAAGCGAGACGTGTTCACGAAGCTTGGAGGCTTTGACGAAAAATTCTT
>JAUQYT010000178.1 GCA_030587605.1 Candidatus Njordarchaeum guaymasense | reverse complement strand
AGTCTTCGTCGACGACGAGCAGTCTCCCGGTCTTCCTTACCGACTCGAGAATCGTCTTCTTATCAAGCGGCACTATCGTCCTCGGGTCAATTATCTCTACGTCAACTTTCTCCTTTGCAAGTTCTTCTGCCGCATCTTGTGCCAAACGTGCCATCCAGGCCAAAGCCACGATGGTTACATCATTTCCTTCTCGTTTCACATCAGCCTGTCCAATGGGTATTGTGTATTCCCTGTCTGGGACATGTCCTTTCGTCTGGTACAGTTGTGCATGCTCACAGTAAAGCACGGGATCATCATTTCGAATTGCGCTTATCATCAGCCCCTTAGCGTCGTATGGTGTGGATGGTACAACAATCTTCATGCCGGGAATATGCGCAAAGATTGAGTAAACACTTCCTGAATGATGAGCAGCAGCGGATTGTCCGGCTCCTATCCCCGTTCTAATGATTACAGGAACCCGAGCTTGTCCGCCAGTCATGTAGCGAATCTTGGCCAACTGGTTGTATATCTGGTCCATGGCAACCCCAAAGAAGTCGATAAACATGAGCTCCACGATCGGCTTTCGTCCAATCAAGGCTGTTCCGACGGAGGAGCCGATGAAACCTGCTTCTGAAATCGGAGTATCGATAACTCTTTCAGGTCCAAATTTGTTCACGAGACCTTCAGTGACTCCCCAACCGCCACCCCAACGTCTCATGTCTTCTCCGATAACGAATATAGAAGGGTCTGCCTCCATTTCCTGTGCAATCCCTTCGCGAATTGCGGCTTGGAATGTTATCTCTCTAACTTTATCCATGCGTTTTCCTCCATCTAGTAGTACGAGTCTACAAACACGTCTCTAAGCGCACTCTCAGGTTCCGGCCAAGGACTCTCCTCAGCGAACTTAACGGCTTCTTCAACTTCTCTGTTGACTTCGTTTTCTATCTTGTTTAATTCAGATTCGGTTGAGAATTTGTCTTCCAAGAGTTTGATCTTTACCTTCTTGATGGGATCCTTCTCCTTGTATTCTTGAACGATTTCTTTCGGACGATAGGTGTGAACGGGATCCCCCTCGTAATGTCCTTCATATCGGAAGGTCATACATTCCAAGAGCGTCGGACCTGCACCTTTCCTGGCCCGTTCAATCGCAGCTTTAGCCGCTTCATAGACCTTCAGGACGTCGTAGCCATCAACAGTAATCCCCGGAATACCGTAAGCCGCGCTTCTCTCAGCTATCGTTCTGGTAGGAATAGTCTCTGTGTAATGGACAGATTCAGCGTATTCATTGTTTTCACATATATAAACAACTGGCAACTTCCATATGGCGGCAAGATTTACTGATTCGTGGAACGTCCCTTGGTTCGTAGCTCCATCTCCGAAAAACGTAACGCTCACTTGGTCAGATCTCTTCATCTTGATCGCGAGTCCGGCACCGGTGGCCAACGGGATGCCTCCAGCCACTATTCCCGAACATCCCAGCATACCTATACCAAAATCTGCTATGTGCATTGATCCCCCTTTCCCTTTGCAATAACCGGTTTTCTTTCCGAATAGTTCGGCCATCATCTTCTTGATGTCTGCGCCTTTTGCTACGCAGTGGCCGTGTCCCCTGTGGGTGCTGGCTACGTAATCATCGTTCCTCAGGTTGGCGCATACACCAACCGCTACAGCTTCCTCACCTACGTATAGATGCACAAAACCGGGGATCTTTCCTGCAGCAAACAGTTCCTTGACTCTATATTCAAAAGATCTTATCGTGACCATTTTCCGGTACATTTCGATCAATTTGTCTTTTGATATCTCCATACATTATCATCACGTTTAGTCTTGAAACATGAATCGTTCACCTAGGCTTCGCATATATACCCTTCGTGAGGGGCGATGATTACTTATGTGCACTACTAGACTCATATGGTGTTGAAACGGATCCCTTAGAAGATCGAATCTGGAGATTGGGAGGCCTATCCGTGGTTGAGGCCTGGCATTGGCTACAGCCTTGGAGAGTCTGTGGGGAGATTCCGGCCAACTTGGCCGCATTATCGAACGTGGGGAAAATGACCTCCCTACAATATTCTGGAGATGCATTCCCAACCAGAAGATGGTCTGCATAGCACTTCACGCCTCCTGCACTTCTCCAATACCCTGTCCAGCGCTACTCTGAATTTCGATACTCTTTCCGAAGGAATACGCCGAAAGTTGAGAGATAGCTCATCGGGTCCCATGTAAGCGGCATCTACGTCTTTGATCGATAATATTTCATCAGGATTATCTAGAGCTTTTGAGCCTCTGTCACCACGACGACAAGAACCTCGTCGTTCGCTTTGTTCACATAGTCTGCATACGATGGGCGGTCAATGAACGCGCAGACACCAAAATAGTTGATCCCGGAACAATCTTCGTTTCGACGAAGATGTAGCTGAAGTAGGTTCGCCGCATAAGTGTGTAGAGTTCTACTTTTTAGGGGTTCTGCGTCCACATCACATATATAGGCAATATAGGCATCATTTTAGTGGCGAACGATATGTCTGAAAAAGTGAGCAGAAGGAACTATCTGGGCTATGTTGGAACAGGAGTGGTCGGACTTGGTATCGGTGCCGCTCTTGGCTATGGACTAGCACCACGTCAGGTAACCCCAGAAATAAGAAAGGAAATCATCGCTCTGAGTAAGGTGCCCTCGGCTGCCGAAGCAAGCATAGACTGGCGCCAGTTTGAAGGAGAGACATTCACCGCTCTCGACCTTCCCTACGAACGCTTCAAAGGATTCGATGAACTGCTGCTGCCCGAATTTGAGAGACTGACCGGAATAAAGGTGAATCTACTTTCGCTCGGAGATGCCGAACTTCTGACAAAGACCCTAACAGAGGCGCGTGGAAAAGGAACTTCTATTGATTACTATTTCGTCGACGGTTCAGGTCCACAGGCGCAGTTTGCGCAACTAGAAGCACTTCAGTCTTTCGCCCCACTGATTGAGGATGCCTCAATCACTGATAAGGAATGGCTTAACTTGGATGACTATTTCCCGGGTGTGATCGATCTGTGCAAGATCAAGGGAGATTTGATAGCACTTCCATCGAGTCCCGAAACTACAGCCATAGGGTTCAGGAAATCTGTCGTCGAGAAGTATATGGGAATCGATTTTGTCGAGAAACTGAGGGGAGGACCAACTTCTGGAATAACTTATGATGAGTTCAAGGAAGCGATAGAAGCAGTTCATATGTACGACGGAAAAACACCTGCCTTCAACTCGAGACATACAGGCAATGTTTTTGGTGGAATCGACTATGACCCATGGGCCACACTTAACTGGGCATTTGGAGGCAAAGGGGTCCTCGACCCAGAAACACTGCACCCATGGTTAGACACTCCAGAACAGGTGGCAGCGCTTCAGTGGATGCAGGATGTCATGTCCAAATATACTATGCCAGGATCTCAAAACTGGTTCGTGGATGAAGGGTACAAATCCGTATACGAAAGCGAGACCGTGTTCAGCTACTACTGCACATCTCTCCTGAGTGTAGCATGCTTCGACCCTAAACAGACCAAGGACTACGGAGATTGGGGAATTGGAGTGCTCCCCATAGGACCAGCCGGGGTTTCAGCAAGGAGAGCCTACGTGTGGACTGCGCTTGATGTAATTAATAAGAACGTCAGCGAGAAGCAGAAGAAAGTAGCTTGGCTGTGGATGCAATTCAAACACTCCGTAGACGCTGAAAAACTGGGCGGATTCTACTATTTACAATCACCGAGAAACTCATCGTACGAGACCACCGAGGTGCAACGAGCGCTGGGAGCAGCAGATGACTTTGGCCCTGTTTACCAGGAAACGATGAATACATTTGCCAACAAGAACTACTATGGAATAAGCGACAAAAACGGCGACTATCTACCGGAAGTCGCAGCAATAATCGACATAATTGGACCAGAACTTAACGCCGCAGCCTTCGGCCTCAAGACACCTAAGGAAGCATTATCGGGTGCACAAGCAAAAGTAGACAAACTCATGCGTGACAAAGGATACTACTAGAGTCGTAGACAATTCCTCCAATTGGCTCGACGTACCACTCTAAGGTAAACTGATTGAAGAAAAGGAACGAACTCTACCCCTACCTTTTTTTTATGCCACTCTTCCTGTACGTGTTCGCTTTCGGCGCATTCCCGATACTATATAGCATCTACATAAGTATGACTAACTATGATGTTGATCCTCTAAACCCGAAAATAATTGGATTTGCAAGCTATTCCCAGTTGTTTGCGGACGTAAGATTCTGGTCAAGCCTTAGATTTACTCTCATATACACAGTGGCAACCGTCCTCATTACCATGGTTCTGGGCATGGTGCTAGCCTTGGCTTTGATGAGAGTCAAATACGCGCGGGTGTACAAGACTGTTCTGATAATTCCTTTTGCTGTTGTTCCTATAGTGTCGGGCAGCTTCTTCAGAATTATGCTCACCAACAACATGGGCTTGATATACTATGTTGACAGTTTGCTTGGACGTGTCGTGAGTCCTCTAAATTCCGCAACTCTGGCACCGATAGTAGTAATTCTCATAGGGTCTTGGCTAAACACACCTTTCTCTATGCTCTGTTTCTTCGGAGCTCTTCAGTCCTTGCCTCCAGAACCTCTTGAAGCGGCGCGTATAGATGGAGCCTCAAGTTGGAGAGCGTTCACAAATGTGACCGTACCCATGCTGAAGCCCGTGATCAAAGTTGTTTTACTCTTTAACATCTTCTTCAGCTTCTCAGTTTATGACATAATAGTATCATCCACAAGAGGTGGGCCTAGCGATTATACGTGGTCCGTGAGCTTTCTTGCTGTGAAAGCCGGCTTCTCGTGGTCTCAATTGGCTCTTGGATCCGCTGCATCGTTGGTCCTCACGGCGATTTCAGCAGTCGCCGCGTTGCTTGTGCTAATCGCGTTGAAGGAGTAGATTTTCTTGGCAAATAATACCACAATTGAAAGGTTGAAGAACCTTCTAAGTTACGCAATAGTCTGGGCTGCCCTGATTATTGTTC
>JAUQYT010000172.1 GCA_030587605.1 Candidatus Njordarchaeum guaymasense | reverse complement strand
CAGCACAGTATAGACTCTGTCCTTGAAGCTCCAAGTCGGATTCCGCGTCTCATTCTTGAGGTACAGCCTCTTTGCGCCTATAGAGGCGCCGAGCCTCTCAGCCTTATGTAGCGGTGTATTGCCTTCATCGAGGGAAACGATGAAAGATTCATCAAAGACTGGCAGCAATTCCCTGTACTTCCATAATGATCCTCTTCTGCCCTCAAGAGTTGCCTTGTTTAACTTGGATTTCGCTGCTCCGTAGTCATACTCCACGTCAAGTGTTCCCCGGAGCAAGCCCTTGGGAGAGCACTCTTTGCAAGAGTATAGAAACTCAGATAGAGGATACTCTTTTCCACACTCGATGCACTTGAAGGTCCTAGCAAAACTTACCTTGCCTACCATTCAATTCACCTCTACCTTTCACGAGTTCTCCTTCTCTTGTCATAGGCTGATCTGGGCAAAGATATGTTCCCTAGTTTCTTCTTTCTACTTTATTCTTATTGCTTCGGTTGGGCAGATCTGCGCGCACACTCCGCACCCAAAGCACGTTGACTCGTCAATGGCTGGTTTTCCTTGCTTCTCTGCTTGGATTATTGACGGACATCCAAATCTGTCTACGCATATTCCACACGTAGAGCACATGTTTTGATCCACTTGGTATTTTTGCGGCTTGTAGACTCCCAATCCACCTCTCTGCCTTTCTGCCACGACTGCGCAGACCCTTCTGCAAACCACAACTGTGACTCCTTTCTTCCCAAGCGCATCTTCAAATGCAGCGCAAGTTTCCTTCACATTATAGGGATCGACAACGCGCACCATATCTACCTTCAGAGCTTTTACTATCTCAGCTATGTCGAGCTGCTTTGTCTCTTCTCCAGTAGCCGTGACTCCGAATGCTCCTGGATGGGGTTGGTGCCCAGTTGCTCCAGTGGTCCTGTTATCTAGGATGACCAAAGTTAGATCGGCTCTATTGTAGACTGCATTGATTAACCCTGGGATACCAGCATGAAGAAATGTGCTGTCACCCAAGGTAACAATGTTCTTTCCCGGCGCTCCAGAAAAATAGACTCCACTCCCAATGCCGAGGCCTGCACCCATACAGAGGCATGTGTCAACAAATGAGTACGGAGGTAAGATTGCGAGTTGGTAACATCCGATGTCGCCGTGAATATTGTAGTTATTCCTGAATAGTTTCTCTGCAGTCATCTTTAGACTGTACAGACTTGCGATGTGCGGGCATCCAGGGCAGAATGCGCCGGGGCTCCGGAAGGGTAGCGCTGATGCTATCGTCTTCGCTTTAGTGATATGTTCCTTGGGAACTTCCGAGCGAAGTTCTACTCGGAGGAATGCAGATATGACTTTGGAAACTTGATGAACGTCAAGTTCTCCTACAGGTAGATGACCTGTTTTCTTACCGTATATGGTTGCGTGTTTCTGTAGGTCAGCAGCTATTGCTTTGACTTGGTTTTCGATGAAGGGTTCAACCTCCTCTATGACGAGAACTTTGTCCACAGATTGCAGAAGGTTTGAGATCTTCTCTCTAGGTAGAGGATATGAGACCCCGAGTTTGAGCCAGGCAATTTCGTCTTCGCTCACATCTAGTCGCTTCAAGGCTTCAATCATGTAAGCGTAGCAGAGCCCTGCTGTGATTACTCCGAGTTTTTCTCTGCCTTTCAACTTAACTTCGTTAAGCGGCGTCTCCTCAACGAAAGCTTCAAGTTGTCTAAACGTTTTGGAGTGAAACATGGCATGCCGGGCGCTAACAACCATACCGATACCACAGACATACCGCATGCTCTTATCAAGTTTCGAAACAGTCTTGGCGTTGATGGGACCGAGTTTCACATTTCCCCTTGCATAGGTCAACTGACGGATTGGGCGAACCATGACTGGGATCTTGATTTGCTCGGAGATCCTGAATGCTTCCAATGTCATGTCTTTTGATTCCTGCGGCGATGAAGGTTCAAGTATTGGTATCTCAGTGAACATAGCTAAGAAGCGGCTATCCTGTTCATCGGTAGTGACATCTGCGCCAGGGTCGTCGACTACAGCCAAAACGAGAGCGCCCTTCAGCCCAAGGGTCACAGAGTTAATCAGGGGATCCATGATCCAGTTCATCCCGACGTTCTTGCACGCAAACAATGCTTTCGCTCCAGCTGCTGCCGCTCCGAAAGCAACTTCGTAGGCGACCTTCTCGTTAGTACTCCACTCAGCGTGTATCCTATGCTGCTTGGCTGCAGCAGCAACGTTCTCAAGGATATATGTTGCAGGGCTACCCGGGTAACTAGTGGCAACTGATATGCCTGCTTCGATAGCTCCCCGCGAAATCGATTCATTCCCGTTTAGCAGCACAACCTCGCCCGGCGCATCCCTTGCAATATCTTCTGAAACGAATTTCCTGAACGTCCTCTCAACATACTCAGACTCATCAACAACCTCTCCAGTAACAGTATTCTCCATAACTCAGTTTGCCTCCTCGCAATATCCTACTTGTCTGATTTATTCAGAGTTCGACTAGTCAGTAGTCCTTTCTCGAATGCTTCTATGTTCATTTTTCTCGATGCCTTCGGCGCGAGTTCCTCGATTGCTCGTCTAACACTTCCTCCACTGAGTTCTCTAATGATTCCCAATCCTGTTAGGACGCCTAGCATGATCATGTTTGCCCCTGCTTTGTGCCCGCACTCTTCTTCGGCAACCTTGACAGCATTAATCGAAATCACCCTTCCAGTGAGCTCCTTCAAATTCTTGAGAATGGTTTCAACTGGAGGATACGCCTTACCAGAAATCGCAAGCGTAGGAGGAATGGGGTGAGTATTAACCAAGACGACACTGGTCGGCGAGTATTTCCTCGCGTATCTTAGGCACTCCATAGGCTCCAAACCAACAGCTACGGCAGCTTCCCCATCACCTATACCTGGTGCGAGCGCCGATGGTCCAAGCTTCACCTCAGAGAAAACAGGTGAACCCCGATGTGTTCCCCCGGTGGTTTCCTTCACAATCAAGTTGAAACCGCTACGTAGCAGCGCTGTGGACAGAATCTTGGAGAACATAATTGTGCCTTGACCACCAAGCCCCACAACGAAGATACCGGTATTTTCCCTTTCCCTCACTTTACAACCCTCATCCTCTTGCTCAAGCACAATCATTACAGATAAAGGCCAGAAAGCCCACACCCTTTAGGGGGTAGGATGAATGGCGAATATAAATACAGACGTACGCATTAGAAATAAGTATGCTGCTAACCTACAAGGTCAGGCACAGCAGGGACTTCTCACAGGAACTGAGAAAAGCCAAACAGGTGGCCGAGTTTGGGGTCAAACACCGAACATTCTCCTCAAAGGACGTTAAACACATCGGCCTCAAATCCATGATAGCGAACCAAGTGCTGAGGAAGTATTGTGGAAATCGGAACATCAAGAAAGTTAGGAACGTAAACCTCACCGTGCCTGGGCAAGGCATCAAAGCTGATAAAGAGAAGCACACAATAACCATGCCTTGCCTGAAGCTCACTGTAACCTACCAGCATTTCCCAGACTTTGAGAAGGTCAACCAAGTAGAGGTCGATAACGAGTACGCGCACGTATCCATCTCAGTCCCGGAGAAGAAGCCAGCTGAGCCAAGAGGATATGTTGGCGTTGACCTTAACACCACCGGTCACCTGGCTGTAGTGTCTGACCCAGGTACGGGTAAGGTGTGGAAGCTCGGAAAGCAGGCTGAGCACATCCACAAGAAGTATATGAGCATCCGCCGGAAGCTTCAGAAGCACGCAGTGTACCGCGTGGTTAAGCGGATCAGGGATAGGGAGAGCCGCATCATAAGAGACCTCAACCACAAGGTTAGCAGGAGGATCGTGGAGATAGCTGCATCCCGCGGATACGGTGTCAAGCTCGAACGGTTAGAAGGCATCCGCAGGAACCGCACGCAGGCCAAGTCGTTCAGGTATTCCTTGAACAGTTGGTCATTCTACCAACTACAGAAATTCGTGGAGTACAAGGCCAAGCTGCAAGGAGTAACCGTAGCCTATGTCGAACCAGCCTACACATCCAGGACATGTTCAAGGTGCGGTCACATGGGTGACAGGAACGGCAAGCACTTTAAGTGTCCATCATGCGGACACGTTGAGAACGCCGACGTCAACGCCTCGTTCAACATAGCGTTGCGCCACATAGGCGTACCTCAATCCGGCGTAGACAGGGATACGCCGGAGGGCAGCACTGATACGCCTCAAGAGGCAACGTTGCGGACGACAACGACCTCAGAACCCCACACGCTTCAACCGTGGGAGTATGTCAGTTAGTGACATGAGGTTGATCAATATAAGGTTAAACATGGATTCTGGGAATAGTTGTCATACTGACAATGATAGATGTGATC
>JAUQYT010000020.1 GCA_030587605.1 Candidatus Njordarchaeum guaymasense | reverse complement strand
ATGGAGAAGCAAATCAAACTTCAGGGCATACAGATCCAGGGAGTAAATTCATCATGAAACTTGAGCTGTGTACGGTGAATCAATATGTTCTGAGCAAACAGCATTTACTAGAGGGACACAAGGCCGCCAATGTGGTACAGGCGACAAAGGACCTTATTGGTCTACATGCCACTGACAACACTACGCCATATCTGTCCCTATTCGCAAGAGTGAGGGACTTTGAGAGAGAACATTTGGATCGAGAGCTCTACGATAGCAGAAGCTTGGCAAGAATCGAGTGTATGAGGAGCACATTTTTTATCATACCTAAAGATGTGCTCCCAATGGTCTACCAGGTCTATAAAGGCGGACTTTCGAGAGAGATTCTGAAAGCGTGGGAAATGTCCTTCCAAGAATACCAAGATATCTCACAGCGCATTCTGGAGATACTGAGCAATAATGTAATGACCATCTCTGGGATCAAGTCTCTACTTCCAAACGAGATTCAACGCACTCTAACTCGTAGAAGCGGAAAGAACATCGTGCGGATTACAAACTTGAAGATTACAGTAATCCTCTTGCTGCAACAGCGAATCCTAATAAGTGTGAAGAGGCGGGGTTCTTTGAAACCCGGTGGCCTGAACTGCTATGCCCGTCTATCAGATTGGTTTCCAGATGTGAACCTTGACGGCGTAACTCGTGAAGAAGCCATGCTTCAGCTAGTTAGACTTTACACCAATTCATATGGCCCAGTAACAGAAAGAGACATTAGCTGGTGGAGTGGCTTCAGGACAAGCACAATAGAGGATCTGTTGGGGATCCTTAAGACTCAATTGGTAAGGTGCAAAATTTCCGGTCTGAAATCAGAGTGTATAATGCTAGATTCTGACTTCGAGCGGTTAAGATCTTTCAAAACGATCCCGAAGAAAACCGTCTCCTTCTTGCCCTATGAAGACCCTTACGTCAAAGGGTACGCCGACAGAGAAAGACTGATACCGTCTGAAATGCATGACATTGTGTACAGTCGCGGAGAGGCTTTGCCATCAATACTACTGGATGGCAGGATCGTGGGAACATGGAACGTTGAAAGACAAGAATCGATGCTTAAATATCGTCTTTTCAATCTCCCTTCCACAACAGCATTCGCAGAGATGTTTTTCTCCGCAGTATGGACAGCAGCAATCGCATTCATCTATCGGATTGCCGCAATGGTTGGTCCTGAACCTTTTTCAGAATCTGAAAAATGTAGCTCAGATCCGTCCTACTCAGAGGGCAAGAAGAATGAATTACTGTTGATTGCTGTGAGGTCAGTCGAGGTTGGAAGTGGACTTACTGTTTCGCAGTATCGCTTGGCATAGACTTGAGACCTCTCCGATGGAGGTGACGGACAGAAAGTTAATTATGGACGCCCAGACTCCTTGTCCTATGAATTTGCTAAGTTTCGTCGCCACGGTTGTCCTTCTAACGGCTTCTGGCGCATTGGCACCAGGTCCACTATTCTTCGTAACGGTTTCACATGGCGCAAAATCAGGCGCCAGAAGTGGCCTGATCTTCTCCATAGCCCACACGCTTATCGAGTTCAGCCTTATCATGCTCTTAGCGGCTGGCCTCCTAGCCGTCGCAAGCGAGCCTCTTGTCAAGCTGGCCATAGGAATAGCTGGGGGAACAGTCCTCATAGCCTTCGGTGCCATGCAGGTCCGCAACGCCATGAGCTCCCGATTTGGTGAGAGTAAAACTGAGGAGGCTTCTATGCGTGGCCTTATGCTGATCGGACTGATTTTCACTGGCTTGAACCCGTTCTTTGTTGTTTGGTGGCTGACCGTCGGCGCACATCTGATCCTTATCGCCCTAGAGTTTGCGTCCCTGGCAGGTGTAGTCTTGATGTATGTCTGCCACGTATGGATGGACTATATTTGGCTCATGGCTGTTGCGCATCTCTCAAAGATAGGGATGAATGTCGCGGGACTCCGATGGTACAGAATCATGATGGCTGTCTTCGGGGTGGTCTTAGTTTACTTCGGGATCACATTTCTGACAAGCTCCTTGGGCGCAGTTTGATCAATGGAATATGTCTTGTTCCGCAATGAAGCGTTTCTGATGCGGGTACGCCTCAGGATTCTGTTTCCCGTTGTAGTTCATCATCCTTCCTCAGTTGAATGGACGATTGCTTTTCCTTAGCTTTTCAGTCTCTTGTATCTTCCTCTTTCGCTCTTCCATCTTGATTCTGGTCTCTCTTAATAAACCCTTTATCTCTGTAAAGTCAACTTTCTAACGTTACACCTTTCCGTCAGCGAACTCATAGTTGTTTGTCGGGCAATGTCATGCGTTTGTCTCCTGACATTAGGGGAACCTTCAGAAGGCTTGTCAATAAGGGGTGAACGTGACCGCATCGCATACCTTTTCGATATCTCAAGGCAGACTGTGCACAGGTGGCTGAGGCGGGGTAAACACGTAGGCAGAGAATCCTTCAAGGACAAGCCTAGGGAACCTAGAGTAAGCAAGGTTACGGATGAAGTTGTGTTATCCATCCTTACCTTGAGGAACACGTTTGGATGGGGAACAGCCCGCATACAGCAAGGCTTGTACAGGCTTCCTCCCTTCATCGAGGAGGCAACATACTGCGTGCAGGGAGTCAGGCAGTCCAGAGAGACCATAAACAATGTTCTCTCAAAGCATGGTGTGAACGGCTACCCATGCAAACATAAGCGCTGGAACTTCTTCAGAGCCGAGAAACCTGACGAACTCTGGCAGATTGACTTCAAAGGACCATTCACTGTGCAAGGTAAGAAGTACTGGTTCCTCATATGCATCGACGACTACAGCAAATTCCTAATTGCAGCCGAACAGTTTACCCATGAACCCACGGCAAGGGAGGTGACTGCCCTGCTGGAAAAGCAGAAACGGCTTCCAAAGGCAATACTGTCCGACCATGGTCAACAGTTCAAGGAGAAGTGGAAGAAGTGGTGCAGACAACACGGTATTGAAACACACTTTGCCCATCCATCCTACCCCCAAGACAAGGGCAAGGTGGAGAGGTGCATACAGAACCTGAACAGAGAGTTCGTCAACCACCTCAGAAAGTTCCCGGGATGGTTGAAAGGCAAACTACACGAATATAGGGAATGGTTCAACTACTCATGGTTCCACAGAGGAATAAACACATTCCCCGCAGAACTGTACGAGTGTAACGTTAGAAACTGGACATGACAATCTCTCGAAGCTTCATCACCACTAGTTCTATTTCGGACCTGACTCTTACTTCCTCAGTGGACTCTTCCATTATGTTTCTTCTACGTGCTTATTCGTCCCATCTGTGAATCTTTGTTCGACTAATCTTGTAATCAGCTGATCGCGAGGGCAGACATCTGGCTTCCATCTGTAGAGTCTATTCCGAGCTGGACTATTCCTACCTCCTGTTTTCTTTTTTTAAGGTTTTGCTCTATCCTTTGGCTTCCGTGGATCTGCTGACGTAAGTTCCATCCGCTCTCAGAACTAGGAAGCAATAATTCGTTAAGAGTGAGAGCAAGGTCTCGGTCAACATAGACCTTGTCGAGCCGCAAGTTTTTCAGGCTGAAGTTCCATCCATGACGAAGGTATATAGTAGGAAGGCTGAAACAAACGTGACAAGAAACAAGTTGCCAGTACATGCGCCAAGACTACCAGCTATCCGAAGCTTTTCTGTCAGGACCTCGGAAACGAAGACTATTCTGAGGCAGAAGATGATAACCCGGGGACAGACAACAGTCTCTGACGACCGCTCTTTCTTCGCCAAGCAACCCCATGGTTTAGGTCTTGGCAGTGTTATTCATTTATCAGTGCTAGTTTCATTGTTGTCATGGTCTCACATTGGAGCAAACCTGTATATAGATTGCTGGTTGAGAGACAGCCGTCACGCAAGCCGCCAGCGATACAACAAGGAGAGCTGCATATTTCACTGAAAACTAGAATACTTTTCTGAGTGTTTCAACTTTTCTACGCTTCGTAGCGCAGATTGGAGAATCATTGCTATGGCGTGATACTCCATACTTTCGAAGCCGATGAAGGCTGACTGAGCTGCTGTGAGGTAGGAGGAGCGGAGGGAGGGCTCCTTTCTTGTCTTCTGTTTCACATATGTAGAGTTGGTTATCCGAATAGATGAGTTCCTCACGGAACGGAATGGTACACAGAGAGCAGTCTTCAAGAAACTTTGGGCGGTTTCGGGGGATGGTGTTTATATTCATTTTCTTCCTCGAGCCAAGGTAAGCTGAAGAAATAGATATAGAAGAGATTGCTTGGTGCACAAACAAGCATACTTCTCTAAGTTCAGCAATTAACACCTATTAAAAGCATCGAAAATCCCGCTCCCAATTCCATTACACCATTAAAATCTAACCCGCCAGAGACATTCTTCGGAAAAAACAAAATATATACTCCTATTAAAATCGAAAAAACGCCAATTGAAATACCCAGTGCACCCCAACCTTTTCCCAGATCAGTCCACCCGCTACCTATAATAATTTAGTTAATCACCTTCTTTAAAATATGCACTGCAACTGCGAATCATGGACAGGAGTATTAGGCATAAATACTAAACCAGCTCACAAATGAACTCATGGAAACGCAAGCGCAATCTCCGATCAAGGTTTTCGAAGAAGTCGGTACTTTGAGAAGGCTAGTGGGCGCCACAACGGCCGCAATAGTATTTTTAGCAGTTTTTTTCGGAGTAATTATAAACGTGCCGGAACCTGAAACCCCCTCCCTGTTCTTAAGAGCCTTAATTCTTCTTTTCGTAGGATCCATTGGAGGGGGGATTCTAGTAGGCGAGCTAATCCTCTTCGGTGGCAGAGAAAGAGTGCCGGTAACGCCTATACTTGCAATATCGGAGAACTCGACATACTGGGACACGCCGGAAGGCGGATTTATACTCTATTGGAACTTTGGCCTAATCTTTGGGAGCCTCATCAGGTCTTTCGCCCGGAAAAGCAAGTTTCTCCTGTCTGAGGAAGGCGTTGTTTTCTACAGGATCACCGGACCGACCGTTGTCAGATGGGAGAAGATTAAAGCTTACAAAGCAGATCCAGCCAACAAGTTGTTCCATCTAAAACGCAATGTTGGCAACTGGCTGCCCCTAGTTTGCACGCAGCATTTTGACGAGGCGAACAAAATTCTGTCAAATCGCGTTAAGATGGCGTCAACCTGACTCTAAAAGGCAGATCCATGAGA
>JAUQYT010000135.1 GCA_030587605.1 Candidatus Njordarchaeum guaymasense | reverse complement strand
AAGAACGCGTTGAAGATTAAGGAGCTAAGTCCAGAAACGGATGTCTACGTCCTATACAAGGACATTCGAACCTACGGATTCAAAGAGGACCAGTATCGTGAGGCCGCATCAAAAGGGGTCCTATTCATACGTTACGATGACAAAAAGAAACCTAAGGTCACTCAGGAAAATGGCAAAATCCACGTCGTAGTTTGGGAACCTGTGGTAAAAGCTTGGATCCCCATCGAACCAGATCTTCTGGTCTTAAGCGCAGCCACCATCCCAAACCCTGATAACGAGCGTTTGGCAAAAATGTTGAAGGTTCCACTCACCAAAGAAGGTTTCTTCCTAGAAGCGCACATGAAGCTTCGACCCGTAGACTTCGCCACCGAAGGCGTATTCCTCTGCGGATTGGCGCACTCGCCGAAGTTCATTGAAGAAAGCATCTCGCAGGCATGTGGAGCTGCAGCCAGAGCCGTCACCATCCTGTCTAAGAAAGCCCTAGAGGTCGAAGGAGCCATAGCGAACGTAGATGAGGACCTCTGCAGTGGATGCCGAATCTGCGAGTCCATTTGTGAGTACAGCGCTGTCGAAATGAGGAAGAAGGAAGGAAAGTTGAGGGCCCACGTTCTCGAAGCCCTGTGCAAGGGTTGTGGTGTATGCGGTTCCTCTTGCCCCACTGGATCAATATCTATGCTTCACTTCACGGACGATCAAATTCTAGCTCAGGTTAGGGCAGCACTAAAGGAGGAAGCGAAATATGACTGACTTCGAGCCGAAAATCGTGGGTTTCCTATGCAACTGGTGCTCTTACGCTGGCGCTGACCTAGCGGGTGTCAGCAGAATTCAATATCCGCCAACCCTTCGAATAGTGAGGGTAATGTGCTCGGGCCGAGTCGACCCGATTTTCATCATCGAAGCCTTCAAAAGCGGAGCAGACGGAGTTCTTGTGGCGGGGTGCCATCCCGGCGACTGCCATTATCTCGGTGGCAATTATAAAGCCGAACGAAGAGTTGTCCTGCTGAAAAGGCTGTTAGATCAGTTCGGCATCGATCCTGAGCGGCTCAAGCTGGAGTGGGTCTCCGCTTCTGAAGGAGACCGATTCGCAACAGTGATCAAGGAAATGACCGAGGAAATCAGGAAACTCGGTCCAACCCCACTGAAGATTGGAGGTGCAAATCCGTGACAGAAAAGGGAGAAACCCAAGAGAAGGAGCTTGAACCGAGAATGGTTCTGAAGCTCGCTGACATGGATCCGCGCTTCAAGCATGAAATCAGCAAAATTCCTGGAGCCGAAAAGATTATGCTCTGTTTCCAATGTGGCACCTGCACTGCAGACTGCCCAATCGCCCGGTTCAGCGACTCCTATAGGCCTAGGCGAATCTTGCGGATGACCCAGCTGGGATTGAAAGAGGGAGTTCTCTCCAGCGACGTGATCTGGCTGTGCGCGGCATGCTTCACTTGCGTCGATCACTGTCCACAAGATGTAGAAATTGCCAGCGTGCTTAGGGCACTTCGAAACCTCGCGGTGAAGGAGGGCTACTTACCTCCTGTCTATAGGGAGCTGGCCTCTAACGTTCTTCAAACTGGACTCGCATACAAGATTCCTGAATTACGACTTAGAAGAAGAGAAGAGACCGGGTTGCCCCCATTACCCAAAGCCAACCTGGAGGATGTAAACAAACTGGCTGATGCCACGGGTCTCTTAAAGTTGATTCAGGCAAGGAGGAGTTAGAATGGCGGACCTAGAGTATCTGCTTTTTCTAGGCTGTGTCATTCCTTACAGGGTCTCCGCTTACGAGATTTCGACCAGAAAGGTTGCTCAGAAGCTCGGCTTGAAACTTGTCGATATGCCGGAGTACAATTGTTGCGGCTTGCCTCTAGACCCCGTGAGCCACGATCTCATGCTCACATTGGCGGCCAGAAACCTATGTGTAGCGGAACGGAAGGGCTTAAACATCATGACCTTGTGTCCAGGGTGTGCTGGTACGCTACGCAAGGTCAACAAGATGCTCAAAGAAGATAAGAAGATCAGGGAGTTGGTCAACGGATACCTGACGACGACAGGTCTAAGATTCACCGGTAACATAGAAGTGAAACACCTTATGCAAGTGCTTTCCGAAGATGTGGGCTTAGAAAGAATCAAAGGTGTCGTTCAGAGACCGCTCAGTCAGTTGAAGGTAGCGGAACATAATGGATGCCACGTTCTGCGGCCAGTGAAATACATAGGCTTCGACAACCCTGAAAATCCGACGATACTGAAGCATCTGATAGAAGCCACAGGCGCCAAATGCTTAGACTATTTGGACGAAACCGAGTGTTGCGGGGCCCCAATCATTGGTTTAAACGAAAAGATTCCGCTCCAACTGGCGAGAGACAAGGTCCGCCACATAAAGGATGCTGGAGCGCAGGCCATCATCACGATCTGTCCGTTTTGCCACATGATGTTCGACGCGAACCAATCCCGAATAGAACGAATGTTCAACGAAACTTTCGGCATCCCCGTACTTCATTACCCACAACTATTAGGGTTAGCGATGGGCCTCACCCCGGAGGAACTTGCCCTAAAGGAACTCAGAGTGGATGCTTCTAAAATTGTGAGCACTCTATGATCATAGAAATGCAGCAAAAAGGCTTTAAAAAGGTGGTTGTGTGGAGAAGCTGAAATTCGCATTTTACTGGACCGCCAGTTGCGGCGGCTGTGAGATTGCAGTCCTCGACATAAACGAGAAGATTCTCGATGTTGCAGCACTGGCTGACATCGTCTTTTGGCCAGTGGCCATAGACATCAAATACAGAGACGTAGAGGCGATGCCGGACAAATATATAGATGTCTGTTTCTTCAACGGTGCAATCAGAACTGAGGAGCAGGAACATCTTGCCAAACTTCTTAGGGAGAAATCTAAGGTTCTGGTGGCCTTCGGCTCATGCGCCTGTCAAGGCGGCATTCCCGGCCTTGCGAATATTGCTAGCAGAAAAGAGATCTTTGATAGGGCGTACCTTCAGAGTCCCTCAACTTCCAATCCAAACGCTGTTACCCCGAAAGTCCTTGTCCAAGTTGAGGAAGGCCTGCTAACCCTTCCGGAGTTCTACGATACGGTAAGGACCTTAAACCAGACCGTTGAGGTAGACTATTACCTGCCAGGTTGCCCACCACCGGCCAACCAAGTGGCGAAGGCCGTAGAAGCCATCGTTAAGAATGAATTACCCCCAAAGGGCTCGGTGATAGGTCCTTTGAAATCCGTTTGCGACGAATGCGAGAGGAAAAAGGAGGAAAAGAAGATATCCAAGATATACCGGGTGTATGAGATCATACCTGAGCCGAACAAATGCCTCTTAGAACAGGGAATAATCTGTATGGGGCCCGCAACTCGTGCAGGATGTGAAGCGCAATGCATCAGTGCAAATATGCCATGCACAGGATGTGGAGGCCCATGCCCAAACGAGATTGAGCAAGGGGCGGCCATGATAAGCGCCCTGTCGTCACTGATTGGAGTAGAGGAGGAAAAGGAAAAAACGTATGATGCCGAGAAGCTTATGAGCCAGATCAAAGATCCCCTTGGAACCTTTTACCGATATTCCTTGCCAGCTTCCGTTCTTCGCAGGAGGGTTATGAAGGAATGAGCGGACTCAAAACAATAACTATAGACCCCATTACCAGATTAGAGGGTCATGGAAAAATTTCCATCTTTCTGGATGAAGAGGGGAATGTGGAGAACGCCTACTTGCAAGTTCCAGAACTTAGAGGTTTTGAGAGGTTCTGCGAGGGAAGGAAAGCAGAGGATCTACCCCAGATAACCCCCAGAATCTGCGGTGTATGCCCAGTTGCCCACCACTTTGCCTCAACGAAGGCCTTAGACGCCGCATTTAATGTGGAGCCTTCACCAACAGCCAAAAAGCTCAGAGAGCTCATGTACAGCGGCTACTACATCTATGACCACACCCTTCATTTCTACTTCCTAGGGGGGCCGGATTTCGTTGTGGGTCCCGACGCTCCGCCCGCGGAAAGAAACATTCTCGGAGTGATACAGAGAATTGGCTTAGACATTGCTAAAGAGGTCATTAAGCATAGAGCCTACGGACAGAAAATTACCGCCATTATCGGTGGGAAGGCAACTCACCCTGTGTGTGGACTACCTGGGGGCGTTTCTAAACCAATAACAGAGGAGGAGAGGCAAGAGATCGAAAAGATGGCGAAGTCTAGCCTAGAATTTGCGAAGTTCACTTTGAAGGTATTCGATGATGTAGTATTAAAGAATAAGAGATACGTTGACCTGATACTAAGCGACGCCTACACCTTGAAAACATACTACATGGGTTTGGTGGACCAAAACAACAGAGTCAACTTCTACGATGGCAAGGTGCGGGTGGTTGATCCAAAAGGTAGAGAGTTCGTAAAGTTTGGCCCTTCAGAATACTTGGATGTCGTAGAGGAACATGTTGAAGAGTGGACCTATGTCAAACTGCCTTACCTTAAAAAAGTCGGATGGAAGGGCTTAGTTGACGGACCGACCAGCGGCATCTACAGAGTTGGACCACTCGGAAGGCTCAACGCCTCAGACGGAATGGCAACACCCCTCGCGCAGCAAGAATACGAAAGGATGTACGAGACACTGGGCGGAAAACCTGTGCATTCAACCCTCGCCTTCCACTGGGCCAGACTGATAGAACTACTGTACGCGACTGAGAGAACCTTAGAGTTGAGCAGAGACGATGAGATAACGAGCCAAGACGTTCGAAACAAACCTGGATCGCCTGGCGAAGGCGTTGGAATAGTTGAGGCGGCCAGGGGCACTTTGATCCATCACTACAAGCTTGACCAAGATGGACTCGTGGAAAAAGTTAACCTCATCGTTGCTACCACGCATAATGCTCCAGCCATATGTATGTCAATACGCGACGCAGCTAAAGGTCTGATACACGGTGAGAACGTGAGTGACGGCGTACTGAACATGGTAGAGATGGCGTTCAGAGCATATGATCCATGCTTTGCATGTGCCACTCATTTTGCCATAGGTCAGATGCCACTCCAAGTGAAAATATTCGACAATAATAAGAGATTGCTAAAGACTTTGGAAAGGTGACTCCTACAGCCCCTCCTATTGGGCTCGCTCGCCAGAAGGCAGGGAATGTAAAAGGGCACCGACACAATATCAAACAAATATCTCCGAAACAACGGAGATTAATGTATGTCCTAACTCCGATCAAAAAACTAGTTAACACTTAGCTGGCCCGTGAAAAAGATCGTCGAGTCCTGAGGATTTCTCTCGTCCAGAACTGTAAACGCTTCCCTCCTGGGGCGGGAAGCTTTCGCCTAGTTTCCTGCCGTAGGGCACTTTAGCAGTCTGGGTTTTTGTCTCAGCATCTCTAAGTATTTTTCTTTGCCCATCCGATTTGCGATGCGAATCTCATTTTCTACAAAAGATTGGACAACAGGCAGCGACTCAAATCCGCAGAGTTGTCCCTCGAGATATCGATATGTTATCACCTTTCTTTCATGTTCGTCATATGCGCATTTGCAGTATAGGTCAGGAAGGTGGCATGCCCATAGACCGGGACAACCTTTCGTTTCGATAATCCTACATGTTCGGTTCAGTTCCATAAATGACCCTCTTGTCGTATGTTATGGTCATCTGTTCATATAAATCTGACGGAAGATCCGGGAACTTTTTCTTCATCTTCTTCGAGATTCGGCAAGCTCATGGAAAGAAATGTTAACACAACTCTTTTAAATAACTTCAAAAGTAAGTCTAACTAAAGAAATTTATCCAGAATTAGAAACGGTGAGTCCTTTTGAGCTCGTTGGACGCTAATTTTATGCATGATGTCGCCAATACACCTCGGGGTCGAGGTATTCTTACATGTATTCAATGCGGAAGGTGCACGAGCAGCTGTTCAGTTGCCAGGGTCGTAGAAGATCACAACCCAAGGAAACTGATGGAGATGATCATACTTGGGTTGCGCCCTGAAGTCCTACACGGATCGCTGCCATGGTATTGTCTTTCATGCTTCACATGCCTTGATAGATGCCCACAGAACGGGGATGTGGGTGAAACCATGTTCGCTATTAGAAATCTAGCAGTTAGGGAAGGCAATACCCCAAGGGCGATACTTGACCAAGCCCAGAACCTATTCGGAACGGGACGGGTCGTAGTGCCGACCAGAATGGCTTTGATTCAGAGAGAAAAATACGGAATGGGTAAAGAACCAGCTGTTGATGTTGAGGCTGTTCAGAAAATCTTAAGGAAAACATCCTTCGACAAGTTGATCTACAGATAGAGGTCTGTGAGATTATGAAGTATGCTTTCTTCTTAGGTTGTCTAATACCTGCGCGAGAACCAAATTATGAAAGTTCCGTGCGAAAAGTATCCTCTGAGCTGGGCATAGAGCTTGTGGAAATGAAAGGCGCAAATTGCTGCGCGCCATTCAGTATACAGTCCCTAGATTATGTAACCTGGCTCGCTTTAGCCGCAAGGGACCTTACTCTCGCCGAAGTAATGGGTCTTGACATTCTGACTTTATGCAACGACTGCTACGAATCGCTGTTAATGACAAACACAATATTGAAGAATGACAAGGAAATGAGAGACAAGGTGAACGGTATTCTTGCCGATCTCGGACTACAGTTTGAAGGAAAAATAGACGTCAAGGGCTTCATTGATGTTCTCTACGAGGATGTGGGACTGGAAAAAGTGAAGAACTCTATTAAGGAACCTTTTGATGGCCTCAAAGTTGCGGTGCAGCCTGGTTGCCATTTGACAAAGCCTAAGCGGATACACTTTGGCGAGTGGATGGGCATCAGAGCTTTAGATGAGCTTGCAGAGGCGACTGGTGCCAAGTCAATTGCCTATGAGCGGAAAGAAGCATGTTGTGGAGGTCCTTTACGTGGCATAAATGATGAGATCGCCTCACAGGTTGCTAAACAAAAACTGGATAGCATAAAAGGGTCAGGCGCCGACTGCATAGTTACTGTCTGTCCATTTTGTTATGTTGAGCTTGATATGGGTCAATTGGAGATTAAGAGACGCTCAAAAGAAGAATACAACTTACCCGTGCTGCATTTTGCAGAGCTACTTAGAATGGCGATGGGCATGAAACTCGAAGACTGGGAAATTAGAACTCATCGAGTCCCAATAACGAAAATTCTGATTATGAAGGAGGCAAAGTAGATTGCAGAAGGAAGTTATAGTTATTGGCGGCGGAATCGCCGGCATACAAGCATCACTCGACTTGGCGAACAGAGGCTTCAAGGTATATCTGGTGGAGAAGAGTCCAGGCATCGGCGGAAGAATGGCTCAGTTGGACAAGACGTTTCCAACAATGGACTGTTCGATATGCATTCTAGCGCCGAAAATGATAGAATGTGCCCACCATTCAAATGTTCAGTTACTAACCTATTCCGAGGTGAAGGAGGTGAGGGGCTCCTTAGGCAACTTTGAAGTCAATGTTCTTAGAAAGCCAAGATACATTGATGAAGCAAAGTGTACTGGCTGCGGAATCTGCGCGGATAACTGCCCAGCAGAAGCACCTAACGAGTTTGATGAGCATATCGGTATGAGAAAAGCGATTTACATGCCTTTCCCACAAGCCGTCCCGAGGGTAATGGTCATAGACAAAGATAGCTGCATAGAGTGTGGTCTTTGCGACAAGGTCTGCGAAGCCAACGCCGTAAACAGAGACCAACAACCGGAAGAAGTTGAACTGAATGTTGGAGCCATAGTTGTTGCTACGGGCTTCGATATGTTTGACCCTGCGACAATTCCACAATATGGATATGGACGCTTCAAAAACGTCATAACAGCGATGGAGTTAGAGCGCCTACTCTGTGCCTCAGGTCCCACTGGTGGACTGTTGATAAGGCCCTCCGATGGAAGAATACCGAGAAGCATAGCCTTCATACAATGCGTGGGTTCCCGTGATAGAAGAGAATGGATTAACCACCCCTACTGTTCGAGCATCTGCTGCAAATACGCGGTTAAGGATGCAGTTTTGATAAAAGAACATGAGCCAAACTCTCGTGTCGCGATTTTCTACATAGATATGCGGGCGTTCGGCAGGGGTTTCCAAGAGTTCGTAAACAGGGCAAAATCCGAGTTTGGAATATCATTTATCCGCAGCAACCCCGGAGAACTTTCAGAAGATCCCACTACAGACAATCTTATAGTCTGGTACGAAGACCCAATAACGAGAACTGTCCAGCACGTTTCCTTCGACCTAGTTGTGTTATGCCCAACCTTGATCCCTAGAACAGGCGCCGAAGAATTGGCAAAAACCCTAGGTGTAGAACTGGACAATTATGGATTTTTCAAACCAGCCGACCCTGTGAAAAAGCCTCTTGATACAACTGTTCCAGGAATCTTCGCTTGCGGTTATTGTTTAGGCCCGAAAACCGGGGATATTCCAGACTCCATCGCTCAAGGCAGCGCCACAGCTGCGCTTGTGGCTGAAGTTTTGGCAACATAGGAGGCGCCATAGATGAAGGAAGAACCACGCGTAGGCGTATTCATATGCCACTGTGGAGTGAACATAGGCGGCGTCGTTAACGTTCCAGAGACAACAGAATACGCAAAAAAGCTACCTTACGTCGCTTACGCAGAACATAACCTCTATACTTGCTCAGAAGCCGGGTTAGCAGCGATAAAGAAGGCAATAGAGGAGTACAACCTAAACCGAGTAGTTGTGGCTTCCTGTACCCCAAGAACACATGAACCGCTATTCAGGAGTGCATGCCAGGAAGCTGGTTTGAACCCGTATTTGTTTGAGATGGCTAACATTCGAGATCAGTGTAGCTGGGTGCACGTTCATGAGCCTGAAAGAGCAACAGCAAAAGCCAAAGACCTCGTCAGGATGGCTGTTGCAAAAGCCGCCTTACTTGAGCCTCAAATAGAACCAGAGGTGGAAGTTAGAGACACGTCGCTCGTGATTGGAGCCGGCATTGCTGGAATGACAGCGGCGCTTTCAATGGCAAATCAGGGCTTCAAAGTATACTTAATTGAGAGAGAGAAAGAGCCAGGCGGGATCGTTCGGAAACTTTACAAGCTATATCCGACATTGGTTGACTCTTCAGAGGTTGTAGACCCGTTGATAGAAGCAGCAGGGTCTCATAAAAACATCGAGTTTATGAGTTCAACAACCCTTAAAGAGATCTCAGGATATGTGGGAAACTTTGACGCCGTCTTGACAAGCCCGGACGGTGATAAGGAAGTCAAAGTGGGCACAATCATTGTCGCGTGCGGAGCCTTAAACTACCGCCCACCCATGGGATTATATCAGTATGAAGTTTACGACAAGGTCATAACTCAAGAGGAATTGGACGGAATACTAAGGAGAGGAAATCTAGGAAAACCCGAAAGAATCGTGATGATACAGTGCGTAGGTGCAAGAAAGGGCGAAATCCGACCATCTGAACTTGAGGCGTTCCCGAGGTCAGACACGGCTGAGCTTTTAAGGAAAATCCTCAGGGCACGCAAGGAGGAAGGATGGCCGTATTGTTCAAGGATATGTTGCATGAACGCCATAAAGAACGCCATACTGGTGAAGGAGCAGTCTCCAAGAACCGATGTTGTAATACTTTTCGGAGACCTCAGAGTTTACAAGGAATACGAGGACTTCTACAGAAAGGCAAGAGACCTTGAAGTGAGATTCATAAGGCACGTTGAAGAAGCTCCGCCCGAAATAACTCAGACACCGGATGGCAGACTTGAAGTTATGGCTTACGACTCTCTCTCTGGACTTGAAGTCAAGTTTCCAGCAGATTGGGTTGCACTTTCAACGCCCCTCAGGCCTCGCAGGGGTGAAGTGATGCATGCAAGAATGTTAAAGATCCCTATTGGCACGGACGGCTTCTTGATGGAAGCTCACTTGAAGCTTAGACCAGTGGATACGAACGTTGACGGAATCTTCATCGCTGGCACAGTCTCCGGACCGAAAGACGTTTCTGAAAGCATAATCTCAGCTAAAGCAGCAGCAGCAAGAGCATCAATTCTCATGGGTAATAGAAAAGTCAGAGCAGAGGCTATCACTGCTGTTGTAGATGAAGACCTTTGCATTGGGTGCGGGCTGTGCGAGGAAATATGCCCTTACGGAGCACCAAGGATCGAGAATCAAAAATCGGAAATCCGCGAAATACTATGCAGGGGGTGCGGTTCATGCGCCGCGGAATGCCCGAGAAGAGCAATAACCATGCGACACTTCGGAGATCACCAAGTTCTCGCACAGGTAAAGGCGCTTTTGATTCCCGAAAGCCTTGAGGAGGTTGGATCTTAGATGGCTAAGGAAGTTTCCGAAGAGGAAAAAAGAGTTGAAGAATTCGAACCCTTGATTGTGGCTTTCTGCTGCAATTGGTGTTCCTATGCAGGTGCGGATCTGGCCGGCACGAGCCGTTTCGAGTATCCGCCGAACATGAGGATAATCCGAGTGATGTGTACCGGAAGAATAGATCCAACATTCGTGCTTGAAGCTCTGAGCATGGGAGCTGACGGCGTCCTAGTCGCGGGGTGTCACCCAGGTGACTGCCATTACCAGAAAGGAAACTATATGATGGAGAAAAGATTCAGCTACATAAAGAGAGCCGTCGAGAGTATTGGAATGGAACCCGACCGCGTAAGGTTGGAATGGATCTCAGCAAGCGAGGGGGGAAAATTCGCAGCCCTCGTCAGAGAGATGACGGAGCAAGTAAGACAGTTGGGGCCAAGTCCCTTCAGACTTGTACATGACCCAAAATAGGTGAGGGGCATGAGTAAAAGAGAAACCTTAATAAGGAAAACGAACGCGGCAATAGAGGCCTTCAAGTCGCAACGACTACGCTGGGTTACGGGAAGATCCCAAGTAAAAGTCGAGATCGACGAGAAAAGATACCAGCAAGCCGTAGACTCTATAATGCAGGATGAGATCGAGAGACATATGATAATTGGAGGCATAAAGGAGAGAGGACCACTCACGGTGGAGGAACTTTCACAATTGACTGGTCTTCAACCAAGCAGAATAGTACAACACATAATAGCCCTCAGAAGAAACGGCGTAATAAATGAAGCTGGAGAGAAGAATAGGCAGTACCTCTATCGACTCGCTTGAAGAACATGAACCTAGAGTTTCTCAATACACTCTGGATGAATATCGCCAGGAAAGTCATGATCGTAGAAGTAGATCCTACTATTCTCGAGGTCAACTTCAGCGCGGTCATGAGCAACCGCCCTATCGAAAAGGTTCCGGTAATCTTGCCCAGTTGAAATCTCGATTTTTCTAAGAAACTTCTCCCTCGTACTCAATGGCTTCTCGCAAGCTTCGCATAACAATTCAACCACAAGAATCAACTCGAAGCTTTTTCCCCTTAACTCTTCAAACTTGACTTCTGAAAGTCTCTTTTTCAAAAAACCTCTCCATCCCCATCATCAGTGAACGACCATTGATTTATATTGTTTTCCGGCGCTGGGTTGAAAACTTTTTCCACCCCTCAATATTCTTATATACCCCTTTGAATATGCTTCCGAGGGAAGTGAGAACCGTGTCTGAAAAACGCAAGATAGATCCAGAAAAGGCAAGGGAGATGCAGGAGAGAGCCAAGGAAAGAAATCTAATACTTCGGGAGATGAAGAATCAGGGTTCATCAACCGTAGATGAACTCTCAAAGGTCACAAGCATGGAAAAGTCTACACTTCTACGGCACCTAATCGCCATGAGACAGTTTGGAAAAGTCTTGGTCGTTGGAGTGCGCGACAACCAGCTGGTTTATGCCTTGCCAGAAGAAGTCAGCCCTTAGCCTAATATGGTAGCGCTTTATAGTAAGTCCATAACCTAATATCCTCTAATATTCTTGCCTTGTTCTGCACTGATTGTGTTTGTGTCTGTCCCGTGTCTTGTGCTCTCGCATCAAACATGAAGGTACTCTCCTCCCGAGGTAGATAGCCACATAATGAGCCGAAGCAGAAGAAGGTCGGATTGATTGATACCCGAAAGGAAGAATGCGTTAAGTTTTTATAACAGGAGGATATTGATGAAGGTGCTGATCCCGCTGGAACCCTGAACATGGGCCCACGCAGACGGACTCTACAGAGGGGGGTGACTCCATCCACCTGTGAAGGAGGGTTTACCCAGTCGTGGGACACGGCGGGCGTGGGCGCCTAAACACCGCGTTGAGAGAGAACTTAGCTGAGGAGAGCGTAAGCTCATCTGTGAAGTTAAGCGTTAGTTGCGTGGGACACAGCGCCCACGATAATTGGTATTCGTGCATTGACCAAATCTCTTGGAATGGTGCCAAGTCTTTCTTCTTAGTTCTAAGATCGTGGTGATTATGGCAGCTAAAATTGCTACAGATATGGTTGCTAATCCTAGAGGAGTTTCAATGAAGCCCTTCTTCTTAATGACCGTGAAGGATGCGGTTGTACTGGATGCGCCTTGATGCTTAGGATTTCCTTTCCAAGAGGCTTTAATATTCCATAGTCCTGTCTCGGTTGGTGTGTATGAGTAACCGTAGGAGCCGTTTGAGCTTGTGATACTTCTTCCTGTGAATGTTGAGCCATCGGGCTTCATGAAACCGATGTCGACTTCAGCTCCCGAAACTGCCGGGTTTATCGATCCCGAAATTGTGATCGACTCTCCCTCGATAATTTGAGATTGAGAAGTCTGTATTGAAACGCTTGTAGAGGCTTTTCTGACCGTGAAAAAAATGACTTGACTGGTCTTCCCCTCAAACTCTTCGTCTCCCTCCCAGCTGGCCTGGACTCTCCACGTGCCAACAGTATCTGGGTTGAAAGTGTCGCTATATGAGCCATCAGCAGCCGTTGTCCCAGTTCTTGTCAAGGTCGATGAATCGGGTTTGGTGTAGAATAATATTATCGGTCTGCCTTCCCCCTCCGGACTAAGAGAGCCAGAACCGGTAATAGATTGTCCAATTTCGATGGACTCTGAAGAAACTGAAGCTGTTATAGAGCTCGGGCCGACCGGGCGCAGTTGTCCCTTGTAGAGTTCATATAGTCTGCCCGAAACATCATAGGCTGTTACAGAGATGTTCAAGAGGGGTCTGATTGACTCAGCCTCGTAGACAGCCCTCACAGCTAACTCACTTTGCGGCGGTACAGAGGGTATAACGATTGAGGCTCTATTTCTCTTGCGGTCCTTTAAATATATACAGAAATCTCCTTCTAAATCTAAGGATAAAACCCCTTCCTTCCCGCTAACACTTACGTTTACATACAGGGCTGGAGTTTCAGCGGCAGCCAGCACTATACTGCCATCGCCCTTCAGATCTGGATGCTGCGTAAGAGATTCAACCGTTGCCGAGAAGTTTGCCTTAGGTATAGGGATGGAAGTCTGCTTGTATTCCTCGATGAATCGTCTTGTCATATTTATGTAGTCGAACCCGTACACTTTGCTGGGCTCTATCTCCGTTCCCTCGTGCCACTCGTTCCAAGTGGTTATCAGGACGGAGTGTGCCTCCAGCTCTATGGCCGCCTTCCAGTATTTTGCGTACAAGCCACCTTCTTTACGATCTAGGAAGAGGTCTTGCCCAATTGCCGTACAATCGACTCCTGGAATCACCGTGAGGGAGAAAGGTTTTAGTTCTACACTTACTTCTCCACCAGAGTAGGCCGACGAGAAGGCTTCATCCACCTCCTCTTCAGAGCTTAAAAAGCCACTCTCAAATCGCTCAATTGTATCTTCGTAGAACTCCTCTACATTGTCTCCTAGGTAGATATACGTGTGGAAGCCGTCAAACACATGGGAATATCCCTCGTCCAAAACATCTGCATTTAACACTACCGGTCCAACATTAGCTTCTAGCCTTCTTCTTACTTCAAACCAGAAGC
>JAUQYT010000085.1 GCA_030587605.1 Candidatus Njordarchaeum guaymasense | reverse complement strand
AGGTTAGAGGACACAATAGGCATCAAAGCCTTGCCTAAGAAAAACGAATTCGATCCAGCAATAGCTGGAGCAATAGGTGCAGGACTCTTCGCACAGGACTTCTACAAAAAGGATCATACAGACAGAGCTTCCACTAAAACTCCCGCTCAAACACAAACAAGAAAAAAGTAGTATTGTTTGCGATCCGCCTAAGCCAGGACCGCGGACGATTGACCTATTTCTTGGCTTTTGGGTGTCCTGGCGGGTAGAATGGGTCGTAATCAGCGAACAATGAAAACCTTTGCATCTTCTCGACGTCGCCGCTAATCGTCATCTCCCCAGAATCGAATTTCTCTCTGAGTGAGACTTCTTGTGCATGCTGACCAATGTAGTCGTCACTTGACAGATTGACTACGACACTCGCCTTCACTGGTTGCCCTTCTACTATCCTAGTGTTCTTCAGCTTGCCTCCGTCCGCAAAATCGTAGAAGTATCCGCGCTTTAGATCCTTAATCCAGAGGAGGACTGAGAAAGCGTCCCAGTCTTCCCCAAACTCAACGCCAGCCATCTTCTTGATTCTCTCAGCCGCATGATAGTAACATGCGTCACAAGATTCCTTTGGATACAACTTTCGCGTCGCCTTCCCTTTTCTCTATTGTAGCTTTTACTCCGCGGCACGATCAAGTATTCTGCAAGGTAACCTATGGTTGCTCCCATCCATTGGGGTAGCTTCCATACTTCTTCGAAGCGTTCACCCATGCTTCATAGTTCTCCAGTGGTATCCAGTAGTCTGCTGGTCCTGGGTTCCAGTACTTCGACTTCGGGTTTGAACAGGCAATCTTGAATCTCTCTTTCTCGTAAGCTGCAATCTTCTCCTTCGGTCCAGCTTTCGCGACATCCCAATCGGGGAAGTCAAACCACATCTTGTCATACTTAAGAGATGTCTCAAGTGCCTTGTTGATATTCCAGACGTGGTCACTGCCAACCAAGTACGCATACTTCCCATGCGCCTGCAAGATTATGTCCACGTGCCTACTGAAGTCACCACCAGTAATGCAGGTCCCACCTGGAGGCCAATGAACTTGTTTGCACAAGTCGACATGGTACGGGGCTAGGTCAGCAGTCATCTCAGGGCTCATGGTATTCAGCCCGTCGCAGAAGAACATTATGTCAGTGCCGGCGTCTCTAACAGCCCTGTGGTGGTCGATGCAAAACCTTAGAGCTTCACGACAGGCAGCGTGATACCATTCTGGGTTTCTCTTGTAGATGAGAGCTCTCTCCCTCAGACCTAAGGTCGGTCCAAGAGCGGCCCCTGCCGTCCCAAAAGGACCTACGCAGGTATTCGTCATAACTGGCAGGACACCCCATAATCCCGCTCTTCGAAGATACTCCTTGAGGATCTTGATCTCCCAGATTTGCATAGCGTAGGCTCCCTCGTAAGCGGACGGACGCTTATGACTCAGAAATGGAGCCGTTCTGAATGGTAGCCAACTGACCGCGAATCCTGTCTCCATAGCTCCGCCAGTTCTACTTGCGGGCGCACTTCCCTCCTTTAAATAGGTGTGCGCACCGTACTCCGGTTCCGCATAGGTAATCTTGTGGGTGAAAATGACATCTGTGCCGAATTTAGCAACAGCCATAGTTGTTCCGAGAACATGGAGTTTCGGATATCTATGAGAGTCAACGCCCTTCAATACATTCCCCCAACTGTCAAGTAGCCTTCCAGAAGTTGTTGCTAAAGCATAGTTCCCAGCTACAACAGGACATCGATCCCTCTCTATGCCATAGGCCGTCGCCCAGTAACGATCCAAGGGTGTCATCTTTTCCTTGGCGATGTTCTCCTGCATCTTTAACATGACGCGTTCCATGACAAGCTGCTCTTCCTCGCTCCAAGCCGGCGGAGCAAACTTCCAATACCACTCTGGGAGCATGGTTTTCTCCCAGATCTCATACTCCTTGTAAGCATAGTCGCACCAGGCTGCAGCTTTGGTTCCACCCTTCTCGACTGGCTTGGTCGACTCCGTGGTATAAGGCGTCGGCTTCTTATACCAACTTAAATACTCCTTCTTCTCTTCTCCTGATTCTGACATTCTTTCTTCCTCCTCTCTTTATGCTGCGTTTTGATTCATATGCTCCTTTCTATTTCCCAGCTTTTGCTTTACCGCTGTGAAGGCTGCCAGCCACTTTTACAGCTTCCACAGCATCCCTAGCAAAGTATGCTCCGATTGATTTGGCCCACTCCGTGCTTGTGGACCAGCCACCAACCATAAATTTCACTGGAAGTTTCTCGACGTCAATCTTCTGTTTGAGTTCTTGGAGCTTGTTCAGGGAACCAGTGATCGCTGAGGCCGCTCCAATAATGTCTGGCTTCATCTCCTTGGCTTTCTCGATAAACTTGTCCACTGGTACATCCTCTCCTAGGTCTATGACGTCCCAGCCAGCTGACTGGAGCATGCTCCTCACGATATCCCTACCAATAGTGTGTATGTCGCCTTCAATCTGTCCAAGCAAGTACTTTCCAGCGTACTCCGCCTTCTCAGTTTTCAAATGTGGCCTGATCACATCGAGCGCAGCCTTCATGGATTCGCCACTCATGATAAGATCCGTTAGCGATGCGCCTCCGAGCCCCGAGGCGAATTTCTCGCCTGCTTTCATCATGCCGGGGGCGCAAGCCTTCATGAGAATATCGATCGCTGGGATTCCCTTGTTGATCGCTTCTTTTGCAAGTCTTCCTGCTTCCAGATCGTCTCCGCTGATTAAAGCTTCAATTAGTTTATCCAACAACTCCTTCGCCATGACAAACTACCTCGTTGAATTCCCCTCGTTACATCCTTGCCTCTTGACTATCTCTGCTAATCGTCTCCCACTTTTCTTGGAGACCGACAAAGTAGATTTCTCTTAAAATTAGCTAAGATGTTCCTAATAACGATGTCGGTTTCCAGAGCTTCAGTAGCGTGTCAACTAGAAAAAGAAAAGTAAACAGAGAATAGAACAAGAAAGGATCAAAAACAAGAAAGAAACGTATAGAAAAATCGCTACTTGCTGCCTAGACGACTCCGAATTTCACGCTGTCGTCTTCGACCCTTGCGGTTGAGATGGGCACCTTTATCTCTAGGATACCGTTCTTGAGAGTCTTCGTCATCTTGCTAGTGTCGGCATTCGAAGGCAAGTCTATCTCAATTGTCTTGAAGTTTAGTGGATCAACTTGGATCGAACCGTTTCCAGGCAAAACTTTGATATCATGTTCGTCAATACCTGGTAACTCAACTATCGCGGTGAACTCGTCGCCGCTTGTGAATGTTTCAACTACTGGCTCCCTGAGATCTTCCTTTCCTGTTTCTGGAAGTTTGAAGGTCTCCTTGTTCTTCTGTTCCTCACTGCCGAACTCTGGTCCTTCGTCTTCTCCTTCAAGTGCGTCTGGCGTTCCGAAGATGCCATGGAATATGTATCCCTTGACGCCTGGCTTCTCGATTGGTGTTACTTCAGTTCTTCCCTGCAGTTTCCCGCTTTTAACCGCTTCTTGCAGCTTCTTGATACGCTCCATGAAGCTACGCTCCATTCTGCGTCGATTGCCAATGAATTCCTTGAAGAAGTCGTCGTCCCAAAGGTCCTTGAACATGTCATCAAATTCTGGCATTTCATCATGCACCTCCACACTCTTGTGATCTTGAATCCGATATTTGTTACTGTATTGTAACTTCCATGTTACTTATTGGTAACAAGCCTCTTTATAAATGTTATGTTGTTGTAACAAGAATCACAACATTCGAGATTTGTAGATTACCAAGAGGCAGTTCCGATTTTCTGACAAAAACACGATCATACTAGTCCTGATCTTGGGAATTTAAGACAGAAAAGGAATCTCGATGAAGAAAACATGTCTGAAGCTGGAAAGTGAGAATAAGAAACATTACATGGTTACACCGGTGCAGGAGCAAAAAATCTTCGTGCTGAAACTATATCCCGTCCAGATCAGATGGTTTGTGTCTATTTCATCCCTTCAGGGATTGTCCTAGCTTTGAGACGCATCTCTTCATTTCGACAAGGACGAGTCCCAAGTTTGCTCCTGGTCGCGTTATGGCTGAAAGGACTGCCTCTCCGCCAACACCAGTCAAGACTACATCGCCTTTCGAACCGCTTACTATGACCTTATCCAGGGCTCCACGCTCTAGTTCAGCGACAGATCTGGAGCCTATGTTGAGCAAGGCAGCTGACATAGCTGCTATGAGTGACTCATCCGCGTCTTTATGAATCGCGGAGGCCATAACCAAACCATCTGTTCTAACGAGGGCTGATCCTTCAACGTCGGGGTCAGCTTCCTCCATGCTCTTCAAAATATCTTCAAGAGTTTTCCTCAAGCTCTTATTATCGGGCATTCAGCACGCAACCTATCTTAAGTTTACATTGGGCCATTCTGGTTCCATACCGGACTCTCACTAGCTTTATCTGATGAGCCCAGAACGAGTCATTTTTGTCGCAATTACACTATGATGGCACCTTGTTATTAAAGATTACGTGATTTCTATTTTTTCTTGCGAGTCTCGCAAATCACTGCACAATAATCCGATGACTGATCATGATGACTATCAACATTGTTACTTGCCGTAGAGCCTTGCCACATTCGATTTATTGGAATTGTGCCAAATAGGCAGACTGAAACTATCTTGGAAGCCGAAAACGATGTTTCTCACTTAGAGTATTAATAAAGAAAGTTCACAAGGACATTATGTCAGACGCGAATATTGGTGAACTGATGCTATGGGGATAGGTCAAAATGAGTGAAAATGAACTCAAGGGGGTTGAAAGAATCAGGCAATCGTGGAACAATCATGCTAGGACATTTGATAAATGGTATAAGACTTTTCAGGGTGCCGTGGAAAACTGTGTGGATTTGGAGTTACTGAAGAAATACTTGCCAAAAGACAAAAATGCAAGGATCTTAGACGCTGCTGGAGGAACCGGGAGAATAAGTCTACCCTTAGTAAAGATGGGATACTCAGTTACTTTGTGCGACATATCCACTGGAATGTTGGATGTTGCGAAGCAGAAGATGCTCAGAGAAGGAGTACTCGACAAAATAGAAATCTTGGAGTGCGATATTCGTAGGCTGTACTTTGCTGATGAGAGTTTTGATTTCGTATTGTGCTGGAATGGAGCTATAGGGGCTGCAAGAGAATTAATAAGGGTTACCAAGAAGGGAGGGAGAATTTCAATATTCCTGATTAATAAATGGGCTAGTGTCATTAATGGTTTCCATGAAGATTCGGACTCTAATCTAACTTCAATCGAGTCCATACCGTACTTCGTGAAACAGCATGGAGAGAGACTAAGAGCTTTCAGCCCAGAAGAAGCCAGAGATTTCTTTGAGAGAGAGGGAATCAGAGTTCTCGATATATATGGGGTTTGTGGCTGGCTGAGTGTGCTCGGTATCCCAAGAAAAGTTCAGAAAGCTCGCGATTGGAAAGAGAGATTTCTTAAGCAGACAACGGAACTGGTGTTGAAACTAAGCAAAGAACCATCTATTAAAGGGATGTCAAAACACTTAGTCTTGTATGGGGAAAGAATGTGAAAGTAAGAACAAGCATCCCTTGCATGATCGTTGCGCATTGTGATCTGAATCAACTACTTCTTTTTCCGTCTTACGAATATTCCAGCTGGGTCGATCTCGTCCCTGAGTATCCTGACTTCCTCCTGTGTTGGAGGCTCAGTCGTCGCCACTTTGCTAGGAACTATCAACTTGAAACCTGTGTTCTCCGTGACTTGTTGCGTTGTGACCCCTGGGTGCGTTGAGATGAGTGTCATTTCCTTTGTCTTCTGGTCGAATCCCATCACTGCAAGGTTCGTTATAACCCTGTGCGGTCCCGTGTTCTTTGGAAGCCCTGCTGCTTCCCTTGCACCTGGACCTGCTAGATATCCGGGGGTTGTGCAGAAGTCAAGTTTTTCAACGAACCTTCTTTTGTCATGTTGCCCCGTTACGATTATTGTTTTCCAAGCGAGTGATCCTATGTCGTTTGCCCCGCCGGATCCTGGAAAGCTGACTTTCATGTGGTCATGTGGTCCTATGCATGTTGCGTTTATGTTTCCGTACTTGTCTATTTGTCCTACTCCTAGGAAGCCGTAATCGACGTATCCGGTTTGCAGCGCAGACATTGCGTCATCCATTGAGCCTGCTAGGAGCGCTTTGTGGAATGTTCTTGAGTCCCCTACTGAGATTGGCAAGGTTGGAGGCTGAGGACCTATGCCTCCAGCTTCGAAGACTATGATCAGACCAGGTGCATGAGTCTTCTGAGCAAGTAGCGCTGCGAGCATCGGTATCCCAGTGCCGCAAACAACAACTTTCTTATCTTCAAGCATTCTTGAACCGGCTGATGCCATCATCTCAATCAGTGAGAAGTCATCACTCTTTTTTCCACCTGAACTCATGTTGCTTCTCTACCTCCTCTCTTTCACCTATCTTTCTCCTCCGCCCATGGCGCTCTTAGGCGCTCCCTCAAGTGTTCCAGTCTGTAGAGGTAGGAGAGTTTCTTAACGCCCCCAATTAGGTCCAAGTATTCCTCAAAATCGCTTACGCCAAAAATGTATTTGTCGAGGTATTCCTTCGTTCCCTCAGGGGTCTTGGCCATCTTCAAGTACATCCCTATGTGTTCCTCGTCGAAGTAGTATTCGTAAGGCATGTTCCCGGGGTGAGATCCATATGGAACTTCGCAGACCGCGTCCACATAGTAGTACGGGATTGAGGTTCTCCAGGGCTCTCTTCTTATCTCGCTGTTATCAACTATCTTTTCAGTCGTTACCACGAGTTTGCGGGCTGCTCTGGAGAGGTCGATATCTTCAATTGAGATGCCATCTATCTGGCAGTTACCGTGGACGTCACATCGATGAACATGTATAAACACGATGTCTGGGTAGCAAGCGGGGAGAAGCGCTACCCTCATGCCTGTGAAGGGATCTCTTACGACCTTTGCGGCGCTGTACTTGAATGTGTCTGTTCCCAGCAAGATCCGTGTGGGCATGAAGGGTATGCCCATGGCGGCGGCTCTGAACCTCCACTGGAATGACGCATTGCTCCACTCTTGAACCTCTATTTCGTTGGATTCGGCGGCTCTCCGGAAGGCAGGCGATAGTCCTCTAACTTCGTGACCACCAGAGTAAGCTCTATCTACTCGCTTCACACATCCGCCCGCGACGAGGATCTCAATGTCGTGGACAGCTGTCTTGCCTGCCATGGCGAGATTGGTTTTTTTCTGTCGAATCATTTCGTATATGGCTGACATGGATATTCTAACGTGTCCAAATCCACCCATGGCTAGGTAG
>JAUQYT010000061.1 GCA_030587605.1 Candidatus Njordarchaeum guaymasense | reverse complement strand
AGACGGTGGCTATGTACTAGCATCCAGCAACTCTATACATGCGAACTGCAGAGTTGAGAACGTTTACACGATGGTCGACGAGGCTAGGAAGTATGGAAAATACCCACTCTAACATCGCATCAGATCCTTCCGTTAGACTCAAAGGACTGATGGAATGTGGGGTTCAAGCAGTCGTGATGAACGTGTTTCATCCTATGAGGCATGACGGATCATCAGTAATCCAGATATCAGGGGGTTTCAGGCCTACTCTTTGATCAGGCGGAATCCACGGTTCACAACCTACGGTTCATGACGCTTTTGACGCGATATCTAGCGAAGGAGGGTCTAGGTGGAAAGCCATGAACTGAACAAGCAACCCAATCAACTCGGTCAGTTAGTAGTAGCTGTGTTGAAAAGCCCGAAATACAGGAATGTCTGCGAGGACCTCATCAGATCGATTGGTATACAGGAGCTTTCAAAACGGCGCAATCTGAAAACGGCTATCAAGTTTACAAAGAACAGATTGCATCAGATAGGCGGATCCTATTTCTTAGCCAAGCCAAACTACGGACTTTGGTTGGAAAGGTTGAGGGAAGCCAAGAGATCAGGAGACAAAGACCTCTTCCGCAAAACATGCGCCCAGATAATGAGCCACCATTACTCCACTAGAGAACGCCTGAACATTCTCGACGAATTTTACACAAGGATATTTTCGCTTCTTCCTCGTATCCGTTCAGTTATGGATGTTGGTTGCGGACTCAATCCTTTATCAATTCCTTGGATGCCTTTGTCTTCCGAGACGAAGTACTACGCATATGACATTTATAAAGACATGACAAGCTTCCTGAACGATTTCATGATAATTGCTAATATTCAAGGATTTGCGGAAACCCGGGACGTTATTCAAAGTCCGCCACATGAAAGTACCGATCTGGCCCTTATCCTTGACACGTTACCCTGCCTTGAACAGATTGATAGGTCGGCTGGCTTGAAGGTTCTGGAAACGATTAATGCGAATTTTCTTGTGGTCTCATATCCGCTTCAAACTCTTGGCGGAAGAGAAAAAGGCATGCGAGAACACTACGAAGCCAGGTTCAACAGGCTAACAGGGAAAAAAGATTGGCTCATCCAACGCTTGGAATTTAGGAATGAACTGGTTTTTCTGATCACGAAAGAAACATAAGATTTGCGTCACTGGATACAGAATTCAGGTTTGCCCCCTTCCTAGTAGGATATCAAATTCCCGGAACTACAGGACGAGAACTGCTCGATTGTCGTCAATTATGAGAATCTTGGCTTTTTCAGGCACGCCTATTTAAGAGAGTGCATCTTCTTGATCATGTAGGGGAGAGAAATGGCTTTAGGCGGAAGGCCGAAGGAGGATGGTGGGCACAAACCATTGAAGATAACCCTTTGCATTTCGGTCTATGAGTATCTGGGGAGAGCAGATAACAAGTCGGAGTTCATTGAGTCGTTGACAAGGGAGTATGCGAATCGGCTCAGATTGAAAAGAACCCTTGGCGAACTCTTTTTCTCTCGATAGATTCGCAGCCCGAACATCCTCTGAGCTCCTATCTCTCTGTGAAAACTGGTTTTATGGTCACGAATCCTTATTTCGTTTCTTTCAATATAGCCTCTAGGAGGTGATACAAGATGAGTGAGCATGGTCGAGTATATCCCAGGAGGGAAGAAGGAATCCATAGTCTCACAGCGGGTTGGGCCTCTTGGCGTTGGCTTTCGGGTGTTTCTAGCAAGGAGCGGCAGTGGTTCTTGGGTTCTCTTCGGGGGCGAGGTGGCTATCAGGCCTGGATGGCACACCTTACAAGGGGCCTACAGGACTCAGCCTTTTTATTGAAGTTTGAAAAAACCTTGGATCCGTGGGAGCGATCGAAGATTGTGGGTCAGAAAATAAGTGATCTGAGAAAGTCTTATAGGGATATAAGTGAGGAAGAGCGGGCTACGCTGGCGAGACAAGGAGAGGTTGAGCTTAGGACGGGGCTAGAATTGATTGGCAAAGACAAGAAGCTAATCCAAGAACTTATAGCCCTAGTTGACCCACCGACAAGCAAGTAGACAATCTAGTTCGAAGATTTGAATTTCTTCTGGCTAGTTGGGATGTTTCTTTCAGCCTATGTAGTGCTTATCCTCAAGCCAAGACTCAGAGATCAGAGATCCTGATGTGAGGGTCAGAAGAGGGTCTCGTGTCAAAGAAGCGGAATGGGTGCAGGAATCTGTTTGCTGTTTTCTATCCTGATTTTCGGAAGCTTGACCAGTAATGGTATAGGAATGGTATGGTGAATCGACTGATCGGAGAAAAGCACCACAGTCTAGGTGACAGGGTGGGAGGGGGTCTGCCAGATAATAAGGTCTTTGGAACTACCATACCATTACCATACCATAAGATTCTTTTGCGCCGATGCATGCATGCATGCATTCTCTGAAAGATTCTGTTAAGTCTTCGTCACATCTCGTAGGGTGTGAGTTGTTCGCATGGGTGTTACCTTTCGGGTGATTATTCTTCGTAAGTAAGATCCTAAATCCCAAAAGTAGTTATGTTGTCATAGAGTAGAATGACAAAGAAGATGGAGCGTAGAGACTTAACGGGAATTTTGCTTGATATTGGATACCAGACATTTGTAAAAAGACAAGTTATTTCGATCGACTAGGCGAAAGCGAGTGCTAATGCCGGTGAAACCGGTTTAGAATTTCAACGTCCCGTGTTGAATCTTCATTCTCTGCTCTTAAACAATTCTTTCGCTCAGTCTCTTTTGAATTTCATCACGAAGCATAGCTATCCGTTCCTCTCCTTGGGGGATGCCCTCAATGACCAATAGGTTATGGCCTTTCGCAATTCTTCTTGCGGTTTCACTTAGCTTTGGAATCGAAACGAAAATTGGGAAATCAACCTTTACATCTGAGATCTTATAGATGTAGAGTATCAGTGGAGATATACCTACTTCGATGTCTCCCACTGCGTGATCGATAGCCACGATTTTTTCATAGTCTCCGAACTTCTTTTTGGCTATGAGGCTAAATTTGTGTTGAATACCACTTTTTTCTCCAGTCACTAAGGCTGGCATCTCCACACTAAAGCCGAGTTCGGTTAGAAGCCTGTTAATGTTTTCCAAGCTTGTAACGTTCTGTTTGATTTCTTGTTCTTTATCGGGATTAAGAACGTACTTTGATATTTCCCGTACGATTGCTGTTTGAATTGTGAACCTGTTTTCACATCTGCGACAAATCAGGTCTAGGTTGGGATGTTCGAACTTCTCCCTGCATTCTCTGCAGATATACCAGAGACCCATATCTCTGTATTCGCCTTCGACTAACTTGGCTCCGCATTTAGGGCATCTGGGCATCAAATGTCCTTGACCTTGATAGTACTTGTCTCTCTCGTCAATATTTCCACATGGAACATGCTCAGTCAAACCTGTCTTCACAATGTGGTGGCTGGTGCACTTTGGACAGCAGTAATGTAAGGTGATAGTTGTTGAGCCGCAGACTGGACACGCTGAGACTGTGTCAAAGAATTTTTTTCCTAGAATTTCCAGGTGGTTGAGCCGTTCCAAAAGCTCCTCTGCTTCTCCTGGTGGAACATTCTCATCAAAGGCCGACTCAGCGGTCTTATATCTAAATCCAAAAGATGGGTCATAGGTAGGTAGCATCTCTGCTTCTTTCCCCATTTCCAGAAGATTTCGTAGAAGTTTCTGTGAAGGGCGTTCAATGTAAGCTTCCATTCTCTTGAGTTCAATTTCTTCTTCCATGTGTGGTTTGGCAAGCATGAGTTCTTTGATCTCATCGAAGCTCAGTTTGGCAGGCAGTCTTTCTTCTGCCGTTCTCTGGGTTTCACTTTGTTTCCTTATTTTTTTCTTCTGGGAAAAGTACAAGATCAATGAAAGGATTGTGGCCCAAAGTAAGGTTACCCAAAGTAAAACCATAGCAAGCTCCAATATTCCCCGGATTTCCAATCAGCGTATCCTCCGTACGCGCCCTCGTCTGTTCCTCCCTGAGATCTTAGAATTAATTAGTACAGAATGTATTTAAACTCAGAAGAGTCTATCTATCGGAAGAAAATGAAGAACGCTACGCCCGTAACTATTGCCAAAACCATCGCATGTTTTAACCCGCCTAGGAATGAGTCTTCGTTGATTTTTCCAGCCAGAATGCCCCCGAAAAAGGATTCCAATAGCGACGTGTGCAGAAATATTCTTCTGGTCTCTGTTGGAGTGAGTATCGGCCTAAGAAGCGGGACGCCACTTTCAGCCAGTTCGCTTATGGGTAAGAAGATCATTCTCGAAATCACTATGATTATGAATAGGAAGAGAACAACTGAGAAGTAGAATATTGCTACATAGGGCATTGTTTGCATTTTCCTCCTCAAATTCCAAGCGTTAACGTTCTCTACATATCGCGCAGTTGACTCGAAGATGTCAGAAAGGTCTCCTCCGTGCCTTCCCGCCTCTAAAATTAGAACAGTTGACTTCTCGACCAGAGACAAGTCTACTCTTCTGCTGAGTTCTGTCAACGCCTCTTCGAAGTTCATGCCCCAGCTCATATGTGCAACGAGTACCATAAGCTCGTTTGTTAGTGCACCGTACATTCGTTTGGATGTGTGCTCTAAGGCTGCGTGTATAGGCACTCCGGTTCGAATTGACGACGCCAAGTCCCTTAAGAACTCTGGCATCGCCTTCTCTATGCTATTTTTCCATCTATTGTGGATTATGCTCACAAAGCTTACTGGTGCCACACCCACGGTGAAAACTACGACAAGAAGATAATCAAAGTCTGGAGAGGAGCCGTAAAAGATTATTGAAGCTATGAATACAGCAGCTGCCGCAACGGTAGACCCTATGCCTATTCTTTTGAGGGTTCTTCTAGTGATTTTCATATTTTCACCTTACCGCGAAAGTTGAGATAACTACGATTAGAATGGTCGCCATGATCGGTATACCCACGTATGTTAGAAGGTAAAGCATCAACGCTGGGTTCATGGCTCCTCCGCCGCCCAACATTCCAAGTGTTGCAAACAACACAACGAAAAGAAGGGGCATGGCTACTAGAACCATGATATAGATCTCAGCTAGGGCTGTAAGGGACTCCAACATCAAATCTAGTTTAACCATTTTCTCCTTCATTATATTCTCCGTGGAAACTTGTAGGTACTCTGTTGAGTCTCCACCTGTCCTAATAGTTATCACGTATCCATTAAGAATCTCCTTGAGCTTGTCGCTTGGCGTGTATTTCGCATTTTCCAGAACTGAGGTCAACAAGTCTTGGCCGAAGACTTCCACGTCTCTTACTATGTTGCTGAACTCCTGTCGGACTTCTTTAAGTGTATCAATTTTAGCCACAGAACGGAAAATTGTTCTCGGTGGAACGTTTGAACTTGAAAGTAAGGCTAAAAAACTTGAGATGTATGGAAGGTTGATTTCTATGGGAATTCTCCTGTTGCTACTTTTCATTCCTGGATAAATGTAGATCAATATGAACGTTGTGATGGAGGACAACGCAGCGAACATTATGCTGAGTATGAAGTTTTCCACCGATAGAAATCTAGTGTGCAAGATGATTGGCAATAAGAAAGGCAGAAGCATCATTACAACGGCGAAGGCCAAAATAGACATCATTACCATGAATGATATGTATGCTGGAAAGACTATCCTGACCCCGCCTTTCTTCAGACTGCTTTGCAGGTCTTTGAAATGTGGTAAGAGCGTCCGAACTCTCTTGCCCAGCAACTTGAAGGCGTATGTCCATGGTTCAAATTTCAATTTCTAACTCACCCTCGCCTTCCGGTAAACAGCCTCCGGATCGGAGAAGTAGTTCAAGATAATCCTTGAGACATCCTCATAGGTGCGTATGTTCTTTCTCACCATATAGTCAATGATTACCTTTCTTTTCTTCAGCTCTTGATTGATTTCCTTCATGGAGTAGCCCCACTGATCTGCGATCTCCTTCAGCAAGAAGCTGTTCCCAGTATACCCCTGGAAGTCTTTTTGTGCATCCCATCTGAACACCTCATGAATCTTGAAGTCGTTCTTCTCGTCATCCCACCCCAGCATCTCCGAAACCGATATTGTCCTTCTCAACGAAACATTGCTGAGAACCATTTTGCGGACAATCGCTATGGCATCGAGGTTCTCAACTAATGTGTGCGGAATGTTCATCGGCATGGTCGTGAGGCGGTGCAGTACAGCTTGAACATGTTCAGCGTGTATAGTCGTCAAACCAAGATGTCCGGTTGACATGGCTTGAAAGAGGGCGTAAGCCTCCTCTCCTCGGATCTCGCCGACAATGATGTAGTCTGGCCTCTGCCTAAGAGCAGATCTCAGAAGATCGAACATGCTGATAGCGCCTCGTCCCCTTTCTCCGATCGCCCCTCCTCCTACGTCCAAACCTTGTCGAGTAACCATCATCTGCCAATTCTCGTGTGGCAGTCGAATCTCTTGCGTATCCTCGATGCTGACGATCTTTAGGGTTGGTTTGATGAAGAGACTGAAAGTATTGAGCATTGTTGTCTTGCCGCCTCCAATGTCGCCCCCGATCATGACTGAATGTCTATTTTCAATGAGGAACCAGAAGTAGGCTGCCATTTCTGGCGATAATGTTCTGTAATTGATGAGGTCCGTGATTGTAAGCGGGCTCCTTCTGAATTTTCTTATTGTGAAGGTGCTACCCTTCGGGGTGACTTCTGTGGCGAAGGTGAGTTGGGCCCGACTTCCATCTGGGAGTGTGCCGTCAAGGAGGGGCTGAGCGATGGAGATGTGTCTGCCGCAGAGGTATGCGATCTTGAGTATGAAACTGTCCAGTTCTTCCTGCGTCTTGAAGATGACGTTTGTCGGCGTGGATTCGTATTTCCGATGCCAAATGTATAGGGTAGACCCTGCGCCGTC
>JAUQYT010000012.1 GCA_030587605.1 Candidatus Njordarchaeum guaymasense | reverse complement strand
CTATCAACTACGTGGATGTTGCACTCGCTAGACCAGTCTCAAGTGAAGTGGTCTCCTGTGAAATCCTTGGAGTTGGGAAAGCAAAGGGCTTTGCACAAACGATTCGGCTAGGAGAAGAACTCGTCTCAAGTGGGAGAACCTCGGGTGTAACGCATTCGCATGTGTCTGCCGTCGATGTCGATATGTTCGTAGGGTATCCTGTTGGAGTCGCACTCTTTCTGGACTGCTTTACGACATCGCCGAAGGTCGATGTTTTCAACTTCTTCCCAATGAATGCTAGATTTTTGAGCAGGTTTTCTTCTTAGAGCCTATTAGTTATTCTTACTGTCGCTCCTTTCTCAAGCGCGTTGTGATGGGCCCCCATAGTTGCATGAAGAACGAAATCACGGCAAGAGCGATACCTATTGATTTGAGCCAAGTTTGTTCAGGATCAACGAACCCCTCGTAGATTAGCAATACCCCCGTAACAAAAATGATGAGCTTCGCCAAAGCAGCACGTTTCCGACCCAGAAATGTCAGGGCATTCATGATCTTGATAAGCAGAATGGCTCTGTTTTCACGCAAGGCGAACGATTCCAAATCTCTATCTGCAGTCGTGGGGCGCGATGTGACTGATGTTCTAGTTGCTGGCCTGCAATTCAGTTCATTGGAGATAAGAGCCAGAATGTCATTACAGAAGGCGTCGCTTCGGGCACTCCTGTCAAGGATTCCTTTCACGCCACGCCTTCTAAACGCCACTATCTCCAACCGAGTCATTGAAGTCTCCTTCTCTTGACCAAAAACACGTATGGAATAGGGAATATCTCCGATCGGTCTGATGTCCACCATTAGGGGGCTTTCGTTCATCACAGTAGGTGGCCGATATTGATGTCGAAATGTCTGTCGATTTCGAAAACAGCCAGCAATTTCATGTGTTGATTTCATCAGGGTTACGTCAAGATATGAATAGTCTTTAAGATTGAACCCCGCCAAATGCTGTGCGGTAATGAAGGTTACGAAGCCAGCGCCCGCTCCGAACAGACCTGTAACCATCATCGTTTCGACCGTGTGAGCCCATCCAGACTCAAACGCGAGCAGTAATAGAAACGCAGATATCTGGGCAAGATATACCCCCCAAAGCCATTTTCTTTCAAGAACGAATTCTGCCGCGATAACAGATACGACAGGAATCAGGATTCCGATAGCAACAAGAAGCAAAAACGTCACAGTGGTAAGAATCTCTTGCAAGTAAGGCACTCTCAAGACAAATGTCCGCAAGATCCATCCAACTGTCAAAAGACAATAGTGAACTACCGATGCAACGAGTAGTCCTGTTCCAGCAAACCAAATAGCTAGTGCGAAGGCAATGGAGGAAGGTCGTGAGACCCTTGGCGCCACTAACAGAACCAAGGCAATGACCAGAAGAACAGCAGTCGCTAGCTTCGAGACTAGCTCAGGAAGAGTAGACGGGACGAACATAAAGGCCAACGCAGATGTAATTATAACAGCAGCGACGACACGACGCTTATCCGTAATTGAGCCCATTCATGCTCACCTAGCCAAACAAGGCATCTTGACTCGATTTTTGACCTTCGACAAGCGTTTGGGGCACAGAGGACAACCCGAATACTCCACAATATCGATGGCAATGTCTCATTTATCTGAATAGGTTGCGGTCCGACAAGAAAGATGAGGAAATTCGTGTTAAGCTTCCAACGGGCCGTTACAGGTCTTGCAGACTTTGGGAGTTAGGTAAAAGACCTTCTCGGTTGTCAGATGGCGAGCAGTGTATTGATGAGCATGCGAGCTAGCCTTCGAATGATTCCTCTAGTCATGGAGCGGGAGAAGAAAAGAAGTTAATTGAGGAAGCGGCAAATTGGATACTTGGAGGGAGACACGCCAACATCTTCCACATTCACGAGGTCATTCGACTCTCAAGGTTTGAACCGATTTCGCGCTGTCTCCTTTTTAACCAGACTTTTCCCCATTCAAACTCATTCCGCAAGACACAATCTCTTTTGTGTCTAGGTTCAACATAAGAACTCACAGAGAACCCTCTTGTTGGGTCCATGCTTCCCGACAGGTATGTGGAAAGGCGGTCATGGTCTCCAAGTATTAGATGCTGCACATAATTCAGTAGATGCAGTCCACTCTTTATGAGAAAGTCTACTGTCAGATTGATGGTTGCTCTGACTTCCTTGAATCTCTTGCTCTCAACATCAAAAAACCCCATGATCAGGTAAGCTTTGTCGATTCCGTTCTTGAAGTAGGATAGGGTTTCTCCAAGCCCCGCATAGAAGGGTCCGTAGGGGTCAGTTTTCCTGAGAAGCTTCACTTCATATCCAATAATTGATTCTGTCTGGCCGATGTTCTTGATCTCCAGAAGGTCGATGTCTGGTGCGATCTTCCTGCCTTTCGGTATGGATGAGACTTTGGGATAGACTCGTCCTTTGTCGCCAGTATAGCTCTTTCTCACGTTGTAGCACTCAAGAAGGAAGTCGTCTTCGTTTCTGATGTATTGTTTTGAGGACATTTTCTCTCTACCAAAGAGTGATTCAAGGCAGTATTGGGCCAAGACAGATATTTGGGTTAGCCTAGGACTCTTGGTTCGACAATGTGCGCTGCCCTCCTAAGCCCTGACAGGCATAAGCCTCAGTGAAATCACGCAACCCCTTTCCCGTCATGTTCCTTCGAAAGGCAGATGGGTTCGTCTCAAGTCACCAATGAAGCCGCGCAGCGCCCGTGCTGTCTAGGAGTTAGGTAAGAAAACCTCCGAGTTCGCAGATGAGGCACTCTGTGCTCAAGAGGATGCACGATAGCTGTTGGACTATTCTTTCGACCAGAGTTCTGAAGCACTTCTTCGTCTTGGATCAAAATGGTAACAAAGATGTGTGGACGCAAGTGCGTGGAAGGAAAGATCAGGGAAGACGCAGCAAGTATTGGGTAAGGGCACAAAGCAGCTTTGAACTTTTCCCTTACGTTAGGTAAGAAGGATTAGCTAACATGGTTTGACTCTATTCCCTTCTTGCAGTTCTCCCTTTCGAGGTCTGGCTACCGCCGAATTAGTATTAGTAACGTTACTGAGGGGCCTGGCCCCTCAAGAGGGAAGACTCGCCAAAGAAACTACCACAGGACGATTTCAAGAGAGGGCTAGAAAAACAACCTGAGGAATAAACAAACCCTGAGACAAGCCCGCAGTATGAAAGACTTCGGCAAATCAGACCAAGCGGGAAAGCCCCTACGTGACTAATCCATGCGCTATCTTCAAGAATAAGAAGCTAGCCTGATTCTTGGTGACCTCTTAAGGTGTGAAGAAATCTGATATTGTTAGAACAAAGAGTAGTCCTTCTGTGGTTCTTTGGTCGCGTGTCTTTTTTTCTGACGACACTGTTCTCCGACTTTCTTGACAAATCGATCTGTGCTCAGCATCATTTGGTTGACGAGACCGTCAGGAAGCAGATCCCAATCTCTTTGCATCAAACGCTTTATCGAAGCCGCAGCTAATTCGCGAGCCCTCGCATCTTCATGAGACAGATCTCTCGCCAGTATGTCTATCACGATAGGCCTAGCTCGAGCCAATCTCAACAGAGCACTTCTTGCTGGTGTGCAGACGTACCAGTCTTCGCCATGGGAGGCAAGCCTACCTAAGGTGTCTAGTGGAACCGCCGCAGGATCTAGAGCAGCGAGGTAGTAGTAGCAGACGGCTGCACAACTTCTCACAGAAAACGATGGATCTCTACTCATATCCTCGAGAATTTCGAGAGGAACGAGCTTCGGTTCCCAGAGTATGAGCTCCTCAATAAGCATCGAAAATATGCACCGTGTATCCTCGTCTTCT
>JAUQYT010000338.1 GCA_030587605.1 Candidatus Njordarchaeum guaymasense | reverse complement strand
GGATGCTCCAGAGCTTCTGTGATTGCTTCGTCTGGTTTAGCCAACGCTGGCAGATCTTTAGCCTCTGCCACCCCTATCAGATTACTTTCAGGAACATCTACCTGTATTATGCCCGCACCGTAGGGCAAATGGATCTTTCTAAACGTTCCCCAAACCTCTTGCATAGCATTTTCCTCATAACGCGTAGTACAGAGGATCCTGTGAGGATCTTCCTACTCTATGTTTGCAACGGCTGACTCAATATTCGCATACCATTATCTCATCGTGAGGCCATTGGGTTAACCAGTCAAGTCCTCCCGCGATCACATGGACATTGTCTTCAATCCTGCAGGCCTCTCCATTTGGTTTGGCTGGGCTTCTTTCGTTGGTCGGCCATATAGTTTCTATAGCCAAGCACATCCCTTCCTTGATTGGGTATGGATACTCTAGCGACCACGCTCTATGTATCGAGGGCCATTCTGGAGTGGAAAGGCCGATTCCATGCGACCATTGCATCATCAACGAGCTATCTTCGTCGGGGTATCCGAACTCCTTGAAGCTGGGCATCTTCTCTGCCACGTCCTTAGTGGTGCCTCCTGCTCTGATCGCCTTAGCCATAAGTAGCTGCCATTCTCTGGCCTTTTCAAAGGCGTCCTTCTGAGCTTGTGTAGGTTGACCAACGCTGAATGTGCCTGTATAATAGCAGTTTCGATATCCAAGATAGGCTACTGCAATCTCCATGTTGATAAGTTCTCCAGGCCTAACGATCTTGTCAGTGATCCAGAATGGATTCGGCCACGTGTGCTGCCCAGATTCTACATGGAAGCTCACGAGGCCTTCAGCGCCCAACCTGTAAGCATGATACGCAGCAATGGCTACTAGTTCGTTCTCTCTAACTCCAGGTTTTATCGCTTGTTTAACTTTCTCTGTGCAGGCTTCTGATATGGCGCATGCGATCCTCAGGCATTCAACCTCATCCTCAGTCTTCACTTCTCGACATTCCCGCATGATATTAGAGGCTCTGTCAAGATCCACCTTGATCCCTGCTTCTTCAAGGGCACCCACCATCTCCTTGTGAAAGGGTACAACACCTAGTGTCTCATTGACGATCTTGTATGCCTTCAACTCATCCTTCATCTGTTTCGCGAACTTCCGGAGTTGCATCTTCTGCGCTTCTCCCAACTCAGTCGGTGAATTGGCAGCACCGCATGAGATTCCGACCTTAGCCCTATCTCCGAGGAACCAATGTCGCGGTCGGGGCAGACCCGGACCCTCGTTGATCCCTCCCTCAAAAAGTGTCGGTTCTGCATCGGCTGGCAGCAGAGCGTATCTATCGCCCGGTTGCCCTCCGTGATCAACGATAGGACGGCTATTCACGATATAGCGGATGTTGGCCATGTCCAATGTTAGGATTCCGCTAAGCCCGTATTTCTTCAAACCCGCGTGTACCTTTTCCACTCTCTCTTTTGTCATCCTGTCGATATCTACGCCTCGTTCAAAGTCGAGTTTCATTTGACCGTAACTCATTTCTACATACCTTGCCTGAAAATTCCCTTGGGAAAATATAAAGGTACTGTGAGATAAATGCGCTATAGAAAGATTTTTCGAAGTTATGTGGCGCTGGACTCAATCACGGCGATAATGATCTTAATGATATTGTCGCCAAACTTAATTTTGTCAACTTTTAGCCAAACTCTTGATGAACTCTTCAGTCGTCGATGTGAACCCAAATATGTAGCGTACGTTCTTCAAGCAGGCTTCATGGAGTTCAGGTATGAATGAGGCGCAGGCGTCGGAGAGAAGTATATTCCTGTATCCTCTTTGGAATGCATCAATAATCGTTGCGAGTACGCATACGTTTGTCGCAAATCCCACAAACACTAGCGTTTCTAATCCCATATTTGTCAGGACGGCTTCAAGATCAGTCTGGTAGAATGCGCTAGCTTGAGGCTTGTCAACAACTATCTCATCCGGAAGCGGTGTCAATTCATCTATTATCTCATTATTCCAGGTTCCCCTGACTAGGATTCTACCTTTGGCCGTTTTCGACCCTATTCCCTCTCCAGTCTTGGACAATCTTGAGAATCTTTCAAGCTTAACTTTTGGAGCGTCAGATAGGTCTGCGCGGTGCCCTTCTCGAGTGTGAATTACACGAAGTCCCGCATCCCTAGCTGCTAGGAGCGCTATTCTGGCAGGCTCAATAGCTCTATTAGAAGTTCGGCTCACATCAAAGCCAAATAGCGTACCAACCCCTCCTTCTCTGCAAAAGTCGTTTTGCATGTCGATGACCATCACAGCAGTTCGATCTATAACGAAGGATACGTCATAAGGCTCTGCCCTAATCTTGACACCGCTACGAACCAAATTCACTCTTGTATTCCTCACATTCTGCCCCGCCAGTCTAAATTGGCGCAACGTAGAGGTCCTCCGTATTCACTATATAAAGACGATTTCAAGATACTTCACTGAGGCTTTTACGATTGAAACTTCGTAAGCTAGCGACTTGCGTAAGGGCCTTTCCTAACTGTAAGTGCAACCAAATACACTGTTGTCCGGTGCCTCGTCTATAGTTGTCTTCTAAAACCGAAAAAGAGACGAACGGTTCATGGCTCACACCAAACCTCATTACGAAATCTAATTATACATGTAGCAACTCAAATGCATGGAGTAATATTCGTTGGGAACATCCATGCTCAACGTGAACTCTATTGATGTATTCTACGGAAAGTTCCAAGCATTATGGAGCATCTCTTTTGGAGTTGAGAAAGGGGAGATTGTAGCTATCGTAGGAGCCAACAGCGCTGGAAAGTCCACGATTCTTAGATCTGTATCTGGAATCCTAAGACCTAAACATGGATCTGTCGAATTTCTGGGAGATAGACTGGATAAGCTTCAACCTCATATTATTGCTAGGAAGGGACTATGTCAAGTTCCAGAGGGAAGAAAACTGTTTCCTTACATGACAGTCCTTGACAACCTCAAGGCGGGAGCATATGCTAAGGAAGCAAAAGAAAACTATGAAGAATCGCTAGAGGAAGTTTTCTCGCTCTTCCCTCTTTTGAAAGAGCGTAAGGCTCAGACGGCAAATACTCTGAGTGGAGGGGAACAGCAGATGCTTGCTATTGGAAGGGCACTTATGTCGCGCCCAAAGCTACTCATGCTCGATGAACCTTCGCTTGGCTTGGCTCCAATGCTTGTCATGAGAATCTTTGACTCCTTGAAAGAACTGAAGAATAGAGGTGTCACAATTCTGTTGGTTGAGCAGAAGATAGATAGGGCTCTAGAGATGGCTGATAGGGCTTACGTTCTTGAGACAGGCAGAATTACAATGGAAGGAAAAGGAAAGGAGCTTCTATCTAACGACTATGTACGAAAGGCTTACCTCGGGATCTGACTTCAGCCTCAAATGCAGAGTCTTCAAGAGAGAAAGCGAGTCGCATCCCAATAGAGCCCCCTCGCCGAGAACCTACTTCTTTCTAGAACCGACTAGGCGGGCCAATCTAGGGCCTCGCAAGAACCCGACGATACCTTCTGGCATCAAAATCATTACCAC
>JAUQYT010000303.1 GCA_030587605.1 Candidatus Njordarchaeum guaymasense | reverse complement strand
TTACTTTAGACTGGGACTGGGGAGTATCGGTTACAGAAGGGAATCCCCACATCTTTGAAGCAGCAGGAACCTACACCGTGACTTTGACTGTCACTGACATCGAAGGATTAAACAACGCGGATTGGAAAACGATAGCAATAGAACCTCGTGATGCACTCATAGACATTACACCCTATTTGACAGCGGCAACTACAATAGTGATCCTGTCAGGCGTGGGAGTATACCTCATTAGAAATAGAAAAAGCAAGAAGAGCCCTAAGCAAATCAAGGGCAAATCCCCATCGGCAAGAACTCGATAAAAAGCCAGAGTCAGTGAAACACAACGAACCCCGAAACGTGTCAAGCACCATTGTCAAACTATGGAGAACTCAGTTTATATGCACGTAGAAAGACACAATATAATGACTGTGCAGAACGCCGCGCAGCCAAAGGGAAAGGAGAAGTTTGCGGAGAAGCATTAGCATAGTACTAGTTACCTTTCTTGTCTCCGTATCCATTCTGAGCGCAAGAGTTGACATTGAACCCGCAGGCGCAAGTTCCACTATTATCAAAGTGGATCCGGCGCTTACAGAATATGCTGAGAACGCCGTAGGTGAGGAATTCACAATTGCGGTGAAAATCGCCGATGTGACTAACCTGTATGGCTTTGACATAAGGCTTGGATGGAATACATCATTTCTGGAGCACGTGAGTCATTCTGCCCACGTGCCCAAAAATGCATATGCTGATGGCGTTCTTTGGGAACCATTCCTCGAAGTCAAAAACGAGGTGAACTTAACTGATGGAACCTACTGGGTTGCATTTTCGTCATTGCATCCTGCCCCATCCTTCAACGGAAGCGGGACTGCATTCACGATTACATTCCGAGTGATATATCATCCGGTAGAACCCGAACCCACTGCCAACATCCAACTGGATCTCTACTCAACCGATCTTGTTGACAAAGGAGCCAACAAGATAACGCACACTCCGCAACACGGCACAGTAGTGCTTTATGCGATAGCAATGCACACCCGAATGTACATAGACCCAAAAAAGAGAATCAGCAATGTTTCAGACGTATACCACTCTAAACCAAGCACTACAACAACCGCAGGGGTAGCTCAACCGTACTACTTCCATAGCGAAACAACAACGATCGGCGCCGAAGAATACTACCTGCTAGTGCCCACGGGTGCAGACTCAGAAGGAGTGAACCTAGTTGCAAGCATGGGGACACCTGGCAGGACACTGTGGGGAAAAACTGTCTTTCCACTCGAAGGTGTAGCCTCTATCTCAGCTGCTGCTGCGTGGACGTTTTATTATCGCACTTGGTTTGATGCTTCTCCAAGTGGAGGGACCGCGTATGCAATCGTAGACATTTTGGTAAGAAGAAATGACGGCACAATTCGATCAACGATAGCAACCAGCGTGGCAAAGTCAACTGCGCTGTCATCCACAATGACAACTCGTTCAGGCACCTATTCGTTCGCCAGTTTAGCGGTTACTGACCAAACAGACTATTTAGAAATCGATTACTTCCTCAATGTTACAGCTACGGCAAGCAAGAATGCCTACCTAAGAATCGAAGATACATCTCTCGCTACTACTGCTCAAACACGAATAGCCAATCCCACCATGATCCCCTATGCGGCAAACCCTACCAACGCTTACGACGGGGACCATGCCACCTACGCAGACTTCCTGACCAACGCCGATGGAACAGTCGACTTCAAAACCTTCAACACCACGTTTCCCGGAACCAACATTGCACAAGTTGACCTCAAGATAAAATACCAAGCCTTCAGAGTAGCAGGAGGAGACGACAGATTCCGAATAATCCAAGCTGTTTCACCCAGCACCGCACAAGAGATCTTGCTGGACTGGACTACATCTGATTCTGAGGTTCTTCTTGACACTTACACGTGGTCAAACATCACTGAACCGAATGACGGTATCTGGAGCTGGGATGATCTCTCTAACATCGTGATCAGGTTTGAAACCGATGTAGTCGCCAATGGTGATGACCGAGAGGTCAGAGTATACGAGATTTGGGCAACGATCTATGACAAGCCATTTACAGTCAACTTGAGAGCCGAACTTGTCGAAGACCTTTATGCATGGAATGCAACAATCGCTTGGAATCCTACGATCATAGGCATTGCAGGTGTATCCGAGGGTGCTTTTCTAACAGGACCCGAGGGCACAGTTTTCACGTATACGATAGATCCGGGAACTGGATACGCCAACTTAAGCCAGCAAATTGTAGGCGGGTATCAAGGAGTAACCGGAGCTGGAATACTTGCCAAACTGACTTTCAAAGCGCTAAGGGAGGGCAAGAGCAGCATCGCACTTTCCGAAACGCATTTTCTCAACAGCGCACTTGAACCCTTCGACCATGCCGCTGAAAGTGGAAGTTTCAGTACTCCCTCATATCACGACATAGCTGTAACCGATGTGATCCCTAGTAAAAACGAGGTCTATCAAGAGGAAGTACTTCTCTTTAATGTCGTAGTTAGGAACAAAGGAACTTACACCGAATCCTTCACGGTCTTCTCCTACGCCAATTCTACACTGCTGGAATCAAAAGCAGTAACAGACCTCGTTGGTGAAGCAGAAACAATACTGTCTTTCAGCTGGAATACCGCAGACTACCTTCGAGGAGACTACGCTCTAAACGCAACAACCACAGTAGAAGGCGACTACGATACAGGAAACAACATGTTTACCTACAGATCGATTAGGGTAAAACTGCTAGGAGACACAGACGACGACGGGCAAGTAGACGCAAAAGACCTCTATCAACTAGGAAAAGCCTTCGGAAGCACCGGAGGACCACCTGCGGACCCAAATTGGAACATAGACGCCGACCTCAACGGAGACAACACTGTCAACTCCCTTGACCTATCGGCATTAAACAGGAAATACGGAAAAACGTCTTGACCAAGATCGCAACCATAACTCACAGTTAATCTATATGGCTCTTTCTGAAATCGAAAACCTTGAAAGAGCATGCGCCTAACCAACACTCAAAATACAGCGAGAATCTGTGGTGGGCTGGGCAGGATTTGAACCTGCGACCTTCGCCGTGTGAGAGATGGTGGCAGCTGTGGGCTGCCATCTGTCTCTTTGGTGTCTGCGGCTCAGGTCGCAGGTTCTCTTCTGCCGAGTGATGAGCGTGCCATCGATTGGGCTGGGTTTGAGACATGGTTGGCGGGGACGTATAAACGTGCGCAAGCCAATGAACGGAGGAATTACGCTCGGAAATTTGGACACTGTCTCTTGACCAGGAACCTCAGCGAACTACGAACTCTAACAGATGACAAACGCTGCCATGCGATGAAAGCGTTATCGGCTCTGGCGAAGTACCTCGGCCTCTACGACGACTTCAAGCAACTGGTTCACAATTATGGTTTGAAGTGGGGTGGGAAGAGCGCAGACGACATAATCATTGCGAGGTTGACGAAGAATGTGCGCGGCGACGAAATTTACGTTTGGATGCGAACGATCAAAGTGGAGTTCCCAGAGTGGAAGGATTTTATTGATTTCATGGCTACCACGGGATTACGGTATGTGGAAGCAGTTGAATCATGGAATCTCATCAGACAGTTGGCCAGGGCTGGGCAGCTCAGCGAGTATTACAAGGTGGAGAAACAGGTTCTGGAGCATTTCAGGCACAAGGAGTTGTTTATTCGGAAGAGTAAGAAAGCTTTCATCAGCTTCGTGTCGAAGGATTTGGTTGACAGGGTTGCTCAAGGCCAGCGTTTGTCTATGGATCTGCTGCCCACCCGAATCAAGCGTAAAGGGTTGAAGCGGAGGTTTGGCGATATCCGAGAGTTGCATGGAAGCCTATTGACGAAGCATCTGTCGCAGCCTGAAATTGACTTCATTCACGGGCGGATCTCAACGAATGTATTCATGCGGAATTACTTCAACCCAGCGTGGATCAGCGACCTGCAGACCAGAACGTTGAAGGCGACTGCCGAGATCGTGGCACAAATCAGCTGAGGCGGAAAGCCCTCAACTAACCTCCTCTTTTTCTGCGAGAGAATTGCGCGCACCGGATTCAAATCATATCCAGAATCTTCTTCGGCACCATGTACTTCTTTCCGCAGTATTTGCAATCCACTTCGCTTGTCTTTGACTCCGCAGGCTGCGATGCACCGCAATGAGGACATGAAATGCTGATGCTACCGTCTTTTCCCAATTGAAAACTGGTCGAAATGACATACTGGGCTTTCTGCATTCTTCTTGCTTCACCAGCTTTTTCATGCATTCCTAATTCCTCATATATTTGTGCAGCCTCTTCATATCTTGCCGCAAGTTCCAGATTGTGGGCGCGTTGTTGAAGAGCCTCTGTCTCCTTCCAAGGGACTCTGAAGTAAGAATTCTTTCCAGCTGATATATAGTCTCCACCATGTTCACGGACAATCCTGGCAAGCTTAGAGAAGTTGTCTGACCCAAGATACTCAATTGGAATGATCCGAATGACACAATCTTCCCTGTCTTCCTCATATCTTAGTTTGATGTTGATTTCATGTGGAATCTCTTTCTCTATGTCTGCCTTACTCTTTATCATCAAATTTCGCCAACAATACACTAAAGAAAAATGGATAAAA
>JAUQYT010000295.1 GCA_030587605.1 Candidatus Njordarchaeum guaymasense | reverse complement strand
GAAAATCAAGAAGATGACGAAGCACCCGCAGAAACCGCAGCATAACGATAAGCACCACGACCACTAAAATCCCCTCCTACCTTTCTCGTCTTATAAGTTATGGCGTGCTGATCACGGCGCTGATGAAAGGGCAGTATGAGGGGCGCCGGCTGGAACATGCTCTTAGAGTACGTTCTCTATCAATTCCTTACTGTTCTCTTAATCCTATCAGTGATAATATGTTTCGTGATCGTGATCGGCCTTCTATTCCAGTCTACTCGCTCTGTAATGTTCTCCTTTCTGCGTTGGATGCTGCACGGGTTAGGGGTGCTTTTACCCTACGCTTTCTCAGCTGGCTTGGGAGCGGTTGCTGGGGTTTTCAGCTACGACGTACTGGATTCTAGTAGCGTTACGATGCGGTGGGTCCTAGGCGTTGTTCTATTTCTCGTCTCTACCTATTCGTTGCTGTCCCTGGTTTTTCAACGCATCAAATGTTGGCTACCTCCAGTCAAGTTCGCTTTGCTCTCATCTTCCTTGGTTATAGTGCTGGACTTCGGTGTCGGCTCACTTGTCACTGATGATTTTTTCCGAGGTCTCGTGGCTTGGGTTTCGTCAGCACTCATAGCTTGGCTTCTTCTCTATGAGAGGGACACCCTGAGAGGCTTGACAACTTTCTCAGATATTGGAAAAGACCGAAAGCATTCGCCCTCCTCGTCTAAGGCACACTCGCTCAACTATGAGTCTAGCGGAGGCTTAGAGCCACTTTCCGCTGCGAGTGAAGATTGTAGTTCCTCGCATGTGTTTCGAGAGATCGACGATGAGGGAGATCAGGTTGTCGGTTCTGTTGAGGTTGTCGGGGTCCCTGAGAGCTATTTTTCTGGAAAGGTTGTTACTCAGGGTTATGGCGATGCGAGTGCTGGTGGGGGAGAGGATGTTGCGTTAAGGTTTCGTGCCTTTGTTATATCTCTGGTAGAAAGTGGAAATGTGGTTGGCTTCAAGCAGGTTTTCAATGACGGTCGTGGTAGGTTCTTTATTCAGTGCAGAGAGGACGGTGCCTTGAAGCTTAGGCGGGTTCTCCAGGATATTGATGCTGCTCTTCATTCATGGTTCCCCGATTTTGAGACCAAGATCCACTACGACAGTGTTAGTTGCTTCTTACATGGGGGAAGGCATGCTTGTGGGTGGGTTGCGAATGCGCCTGCTCCTTCAAGGAACCCCATGAAGCATGTCGCTGAGCTTTTCATCCAGAGAAAGTTGACTGGCTCAGTCACCATTATAGCTGAGGCGAGTACGTCAAGGATGTCCTCTCTCTCGAGGAAACTCCGATACCGCAGGTTATCAGCCAAAGCTAGGAAGCAGGACCAACAGGACCCACTGCTAAGCGTCGCTAATCGAACTGTCATAAGCAATCAGCCGAGTTACGGAGCTGAGACGGAGCTGAAGTACTTGGTGAGCGAGCTTCAGAGGTTGGACTCGAAGCTACAGGCGAAGTGCTGGATCACTATTGCTTGTGAGCGCTCTACGTACGGTGAGGCCGAGACGGATTTAGACCTAGTCTTGAGAACGTTTGTCTCCGCGTACTCGTTTGAAGAGAAGCACCATGAGTTGCACTGGGGGAAGTTCCCAAGGAGGAAAGCCGAGGTAGTCCACAGACTAACTTCAAGGTTGGTGCCAAGGGGAAAAAGCACAGTTCTGTTGCCTTCTGACTTAGCCCTGTACTTCTGGTTGCCCGAATTGGATTCGGTAACTAGGGTGAAGAGGAAGGGTGGATTCCTTGCTCCTACAAGGGAGGAGATCTCGGTTGGGGAGATCTCCTTAGGTCGAGTGTTGAGGCATGGTAGCCCCACGGAGGAGGAGGTTCGTCTTAGCGTTGGGGATATGCTTCGGCACTGCACCGTAATAGGTTCTTCAGGCAGTGGAAAGACCTGGACAACTATGAACATGCTGATGGCGCTACACAAGTGTGGAGTACCTTTTCTCGTGCTTGATCCCGTGAAGAAGGAGTACAGGAGCTTGATTCACGCTGTCCCAGGGTTGCGTGTCTTCACTGTTGGGGATGAGACTGCTGCTCCGCTCAGGTTCAACATTCTTGAGGTTCCTGAGGGCGTAAAGCCACAAAAGCATATTGACATGGTTTACGCTGCCCTATGTGCCTCTATTGTAATGTATGCCCCGGCGCCCTATGTTCTGCAAATTGCTTTGAACGAGACTTTTACTAAGAGTGGCTGGAACCTTCTTGAAGGCAGGCGTGGGAAGAAAGTGACTCTGCGTGAGTTGAAGGAAACTGTTAAGAAGATAGTTGTGCGGGCAGGATATGACACCGAGGCGAGAAACAATATTGCCGCCGCTCTGAGTACGAGGTTCGAGAGTTTATCGCAGGGAGGCAAGGGGGCAGCGCTATGCTCTAAGCTATCGATGTCACCGAAGGAACTCATTACTCACTCGACTGTTGTCGAGTTTAGTGAGATGGGGGCGGAGGAGGACAGAGCAATAGTCATCCTGATGATACTCCTCTCAATCTACGAGTACCTCCAAACACTTGGGCCCACGCCTAAGCCGAGGTGCGCAATCGTAGTCGAGGAAGCTGGAGCCCTGTTCTCTAGGGTTGAGGGGAAAGGCGGACTCGACTATGATTCCAAGGAGGCGAGGAGAAAGGCTATCGAAGTTATCTCTCGCATCACGGCTGAGATCCGAGCGCTGGGAGCCATAATAATCTTCGTCAATCAGTCCGCCGTGAATCTCCCGCTCGAGGTGACGCAGAACACCTCGACCAAGATCATTCACACGCTGGCGGATGACGAGGATGCTGAGAAGGCTGCTCGGATGCTTGGGTTAAACGAAGAGCAGAAACGAGCACTGGTAAGCTTGGATGTGGGGAGACCTGTGGTCAAGACCCCAAGAGTGAGCCACCCGTTCCAAGTGGAAGTCACACCCGTAACAGTGCATCAGGTTAACCCAACCGAGTTCGTCACCGATCACGAAGTTAGGAGCTACATGAAGAAGACTTTCTACGATGCAAGACCCGAGTACCTGAAAACAAGCGTAGGGTCTGCAACCACAGTAACTGCTTCCCCTGCTGCAACGTTTTCAGTTACCGATCTGGGTATGTTGGCTGAATCGATATCTGCGAGAGAGGAATTCAGGGAAAATTACAGTGGAACAGTGTCTAGGGCGCGTAGGGCGGGCAGTGTTGGGCCGTTGGTGAAGCTCCTCGTAGCAGAGGCATCGAGGTATATGAGGAAGCCGGATGAGGTGAGAGCGCTTGCGCTCAAGATCTTCGAGAAAGCCTCCTTGAGGTACAATCAGAATGCAGACCCAATAGCGCGCAAAGTGCTCCTGACTCTAATTGAGAGGGAACTGATAAAGCGACAGCTGATGAGCCAGCGTGTGGGTCTCTAATTGGCGAATCGGGCTGGTAGAAAATTGCCTGGGAGGGAAGCTACCGCTTGCCTAGAGGACAAGGGGAACGAAGCCCCGACCAAGGTGAAGAAGCTTCCCTTGACCATGACGAAGAAGAGGAGGAGGATCTGGAGAAATGGAGGCACTCGCATGGAGAAGCCGATCCAGTCGAGGAATGGTCTCTAAATGACCTTGAAGAAACCCTAATCGAAAAAGAAAACAAAGAACACCAAGAAGCAAACCAAACTGATTTAGGACCTGCAGAGCATTCCGCGGGACTCCAAGAAGAAGACTCTGACGAAGCTAGCCGAGACAGCGATAATGGTTTGCGAGTGATTGAAGAAAACGGGGAATCATGGGAACGAGATGAAGAGAATAGGCTCAGGGGTGAAGGCATAGGTGATGAGTCTGAACAAGCATCGAGAGAAGAGGAACAGGGAGAGACGCCACTTAGCCAGCAGGGTAGAGAGGTGGATTTGGAATGGGAGTCAACGTCTGCCTCAAGAGACGAGGAGAATGAAGTGGGATCACAGGCTACCTTACCAGAAAACGAGGAATCGAACAGGTCCGTGGAATGGAGTCTCGAAGAGTACGAGAACACGATGGTTGACACGGCATCAAGCAACGAAATCACACCCGAGGCAGCTGAGATAGAAGAGCAGAACGCGGACAGGATCGAGGCAGGTCTATCTGGCGATTCGGGTAACCAAGAAGCTGCCGCCGTTCGTGAAGAGGAACATGGTCCTATAAGATTGAGTGAGGATCCGTCGACATTCGTTAGCGAGAGCCGAGAAGCATTCGTAGAACTCGGGATAATCCCTGAACACGACGAAGTGAAACTGGATGAAGACACTACCCTGAAGTTTGACGTGACGGAAGGACTAACAGTAGTGCATGAAGACCAGACTTACCATGTGTCTTCGGTGGAGCAGGGAGAAATAGGGGACATGGAATTCTTCAAATACAAGACAGAGATGGGAGAAGAATTCCTTCACATAACAGACCAAGACAAAGTGGTTCCACCTAACGAAACACCTTGGTACGCGCTGCCCTCCAACACGGAAGTATATCTGGACAGGGAGTACAAACATGAGCTGCTCGACGCTGCGTTAGATAAGGCGGGAGGGGAAACCGCTCTCCGACATGAGTTGGAAGAGAGGGGAACACAGATCAGCGATACATTTGTTTACAAGCACCTGCATGATCTGAGAGATGGCATGAGCGAGGATAAGTTGATTCCAATCCTCGACTATCTCGGAAAAGACCTAGACGAGATAAACAGCCACATCACCGCAATAGGGCACTCTAGGGCAATTGAGAACCCAAACCTTCCCTTCAACCTCAATAATGAGGATGGAGCAAGAATAATGGCGGCAAGATTCTCAGATGGAACCAACTGCGCACCCGAGGGTAGGGGACCAAGATTCGACTACGCAAACAACGACGCAGAGCAAAGAAACAGAGTCATAGAATCACTGGAAAACGTCTTCGGTGGAGCAAATATACTTAACAGAGAATACGATAATGGTGAGGTTGCGAAAGTGCGCACATCAACAGACGTCATCGGACACGTGTTGGAAAGAGCAGGGGCAGTAACCGGCGAGATAGTTGACAAAAACCCACATATACCCACATGGATCCGAGAGGGGTCAACGGAGAACAAACGCGAGTGGCTGGCACAGTCTTTCGGTGATGAAGGGTACGTGTGGCCGCAGAGAGGAAAAGTATGCACGGGAAGGTCAGTCGAAGCATCAAGCATCTTATCTGAAGATATGTCTAATCGCCTTGACCAGATGAACTGGGAGGATAAATTCATACACGGACGCTTTGTCGATAGTGTAAGACCATGTGATGATCTTCCTACTGACATCTACCAAGCGGTAAGAGGGCACCCACCCAACCTGCTGGTCGAAGAGAGAACTATGCTCAACGATTTTGGAATAGAAACGGCTATGTATCCTTCGGAGATGCACCAGGGGAAGTATGGCGACTATTCAGCCCAATGGGTCCTCCAAACAGAGACTAGGGAAGACACCAGGCGCTTTCTTGATGAGGTGGGTTTTCCTCAGGAAAGAAAGCAGGAGGGGCTAATATCAACATTGAGACTTGATCGGTGAAAAGAAATGACAGATGATAATGAATTGGCAGAAATCGTTAAACGAGCCTTCGAGGAGTGTAAGACTCGGTATATCAAGGAAGAAGA
>JAUQYT010000290.1 GCA_030587605.1 Candidatus Njordarchaeum guaymasense | reverse complement strand
GAGCGCACAGTAGTCCAAGCAGGCAACGTATCTTCCGTAATAGTAGTGGTGTTCAGGCGATCCCGTCCCGTCGGAGAGTGCAGAGTGCCCGTGAACATCGCCCCAGTAGATCTTGGGATCCGCACTCCCGAAGCTTCCAACCATGATAGGGTTGCTCCAGTAAGTATTCTGCGTAACAGAATCATTGACTAGGATATAGTGGATCCCTGGCGTGTCAATCCTAGCAGTGAATACATGTAGTCCGTTGTCTCTTCCATCCTTTATGTCGTAAGCCATGTCGTTTCCGAAATATTGCCCCGTGAAGGTGTATTCACCCGGTAATTCGGCGTCGATTGAGGGAAGCAGCTCCAAGGTTGTCGAATTGTAGGATATTGTGGAGAAGCTGACGGTTCCGAGGTACACTGCACTCAACCGTTCATACGCGTCCCAGCACTCAACCGTTACCTGGAAAGTAGAGTTCTTGTTTACGGTGGTGGGTGCGTGAACCCAGAGCAGGCGAGGGTTATTGTCCAGCAAAACCCCTATGTCGACGCTCGTAGACCACCAGATTAGTGTCGGCGCAATGACTACGGCAATGGCGAAGGAGACCTTGGCGTACTTGGGTGCTTTCTTGGTGAATTGATTTAACTTGGCTAGCCACTTTGGCGGTCCTGGTCTTCTTCGCAGCCGGATCTTTGATACAGCGAATGCAATGGCGTATGCGGTCATAGTGCCAGGTCCAAAGGTCAGACAGTAGTAATTGGTGGGGAAGTTGCCCAATCCCTGTGCACTTATCGCGCCAAGAGTGTTGAGAATGAACGTGGTGACTGCTGCCACCCAGGCCAACATGAGACCGTGGTACTTCCAAGACGATTTTCGGAAGGCGATGAAGTACGAAATCCCGATGGCAAGACTTACGACGCTGAAGAAGTAGGCCGTGGTAAGGTAAACGCCGAATGCAAAGAGCAAAATGCGGAGAGTACGGAGCGTCAACAACAAGATTCTCCGCTTAGTCTTGGGTGATCCTGGGGCCAAGGTTCTAGCACCATCCAAGCCAGGCAATAGATGATTGAATGCGAATTCTCTAGCTTCTCATTATTAACTCTTTCTCCAAAGCGACGCACGCCATTGGAGGAGGAAATGAAGTCAAGGACTCTGCAGCAGAAGCTAATGCAGTAGGGGACGCTAGAAATGCGTCGAAAGACACGGCGGGCAGTTTACCTTAGTTGCTTGCTTTTCGTCTCCCGGGAAATCGCTAGGCTACTCTAATGTCTTCCACACCGACGCCTCTCATCTTCCTTAGCAGTACGATGTCTGTTAGTAACAGGAAGACCACCCATACTATCAGTGATAACATTACGAGAGGCATGTCCTTCAGCGTCCCTGCTCCTGGCATGAGGTAGTTACCCGTAGGAGCGCTTCTACCCGAATAGTAGTAATAACCCGCTGATGTCAGGCAATTGAAAGGCGAGATATAGGCAACGATTCCGAAGTCAAGCCAGAGAGCGACATAGGAAAGGAAGCCAAGCATGAGTGGTACGAACGATATGAAAGCGGCTGATCTGGGCGCTCGTAGAACGATTATTATGAGATTCAGAAACAGTGATAGAGCGTATAGAAATAGAATCCCGAGAAAAGCAGAGAATAACAAGCCCACCGGGTCGACGGGTAGAAGGATCATCCCATGTTTAGCAAGGCTAGCACCACTGAGAGGAACATAATTACCGAGATAGTCGCGAGAACAGTAAGCGATGACAGGAGATTCTCCAGTAGGAAGCGAGAAGGAGACAGTTTTGTGTACTTCGTTACGTAACGAATTGATTTGGACGTATAGAGAAGCGACATTGCTATGCTAGAAGCTGCGGCTGAGAGCGATAGCACAACCAATGATCCCCAAGCTGTGGCAACGGATGCCCTCATGGCTTCTTCGAGCGGTGGCACGTAACTGGCAAACACGAAGGCCCACATTATTACCCAGAACTCGATGAAGAGTATAGACCAGAAGATCAAGTAGGGGTTCATCAAGAGGCTCTTCGCATTCATCCCCAAGTATTTCGTCATTTAGGCTTCCTCCGCCAGTTCGTATATCCTGTCAAGGTTTTCGAGGCTTGCTAGGAGTTTTCCCTTCCTTCCTCCTTCGAGTATGCTGACAGTCTTGTCCGAGACCTTCACTTGCAGCAGTGCGCCACCCTCATCGGCAAATGATATTCTCGCATTTAGCAGATCCTTGACCGAGAGTGGCCCATAGATTAGACCTTCGAACATGAAGTACACATTCCAATCTTGGAGGTTCTTGAGCAGCCACGTCTCATGGGTGTTGCCGAGAATTACACCCCTGTAATCATGCAGGTACTTGACCATTTTTCCTTTCTTCGCTGGGTCGAGATTCTCAAAGGGCTCATCGAGGAGAACGTGTTTGCTTTTCATGGCGAGAGCTAATGCGGTGCAGACAATCTTAGACTGTCCGGATGACAGCTCGCTGAGCCTCCTTTTTCTCAAGAAGCCTATTCCTATCCCCATGTTCTTGATTATGTCGAAGGCTAGCTCAGCGTCTCCATTAGAAAGGTCTGTGTAGAGTTTGATGATATTATAGATGTTTGTGGAGATGAGTGTGTAGACCTCTTGAAAGTTAGTCGACAATACGCCTGTCGTGGCATAAAGTTCTTCGACGTTCTTTCCGTCTATGAGAACTTTCCCAGACTCGATATTAGTGAGACCGCAGATTGCCCGAAAGAAAGTGGTCTTACCAGATCCATTGGGACCAAGAATCAGAAGCTTTCCATCAAAAGTTCCACTAACTCCCTTCAAGACGGGCTCCTGGCGCCACCTGTACGTAACATGGAGATCCTTACTGAGAATTATACTGTTCACCAAATCTTGGAGTGACCCTAGCCCCTCCGAATGTAAACCGTACAAGCAATTGTTCATATTGGAGCTCCTGAATAAAGGTAATGTTAACAAAAATCCAGTTGCCTGACGCAATCTATTAGGCCCCGTACCTACAGAAGGGCGAAGTCCTGTAGAACGCGCACTCTATAAGACTTTAAGAGCGGATTCAGGAATCATGTTTCTCTCTCGTGGCTCCGCACATTTGAAGGGGGAAAGCAGTGTGGGAACAGATTTATTGCCCGACGACGATAGTACGTAGGCTGAATTCCGTCAAGTGGGGTTGAAGATGTTGATTATTGACTCGCATTGCCATGTTTGGGATGAGAAGATGATGTCTGATGAGTTGAAGGAAGTTATATACGGGATCGCCGAGCAGCTCGGCTACTCGGATCCTTCCCTCACGTTGAGGGGATCTCCGGATAGGTTGGTTCAGGAGATGGATGAAGCAGGAATAGACAAAACAGTTCTACTTGCTCTTGACTATGAGTTTGCTTTTAGGGGAAAAGCCAGTTACAGGTACAATAATGATTACGTGGCTGGCATACTGAAGGAGTTTCCCGATAGATTTGTCGG
>JAUQYT010000251.1 GCA_030587605.1 Candidatus Njordarchaeum guaymasense | reverse complement strand
AGTCTGAGACAGCCCGAGAAGCAATCAACAGGCTCATAAAGGGAAGCCAACACGTGACCGTCTATAGGTTTCTCCAAAGAAAACGGCAAGAACTTAAGAAGAGAAGGCTGGAACTCTGGGAAGGCAGACCGCTCTTACCTGAAGAGACGTGAGAAAGATCGATTCATTCATAAGAGAAATTATATATGAAGCACGGTAAGTTGGTTGGATGACAGGCAAATACATAGGAAAGAAGAGTTTATGCTGAAATTGGGTTTTTGCGGCGATGACTGCAATGTTTGCCCCAGATACCTCGCAACCCAAAGCAGCGATGTAGAACAATTAAAAAAAGTTGCAGCTTTGTGGTACAGAGTTGGCTATCGAGACAAGATAGTGCCACCGGAAGAACTGACTTGCCCCGGCTGTTCCTCGCGAACTTGGTGTGACAGAATGTATGTTCGAGAATGCGTACTGGAGAAAGGCGTCGAGAATTGTGGAAAATGCGGGAATTACCCTTGCGAGAAGGTGTTAAAGGCATTTGAGCAGACTGAATCATTCGCAAAGAGAATCAAAGAAAAATGTTCGAAAGAAGAGTATGAATGCCTTCGAAAAGCCTTCTTTTCAAAAAGGGAGAATCTAGACAGAGTCAATAGAGAATGGCTATCTCAGATGAAAAGGACTTAGCAAACACAGAAACCTAAAGAATCGATGATAAATTGATTCATTATTTATATAGAAGCTTTCAAGTTAATTTAGTCTGGAATACTCGAGGCTGAACCTTTCGAGAGCAAAGGAGGATCAGGACTATAACCGAAACCTTTCAGGAGATAAGCCCAGCAGACTTTTTTTACCGAAACAAGGAGATAGCGGGCTTCACCAATCCAGCAAGGGCAATCTTTACCGCAGTCCGAGAACTCGTCGAGAACTCTTTGGATGCTGCAGTAGACACGTTGCCAGATGTCTACATCCGACTGTCTTCTGACGGCGAAAACGAGAAGAGTGAAACCTACACATTAAGGGTTGCAGACAACGGTTCAGGAATCCCCGAGTATCAGGTCCCCCTAGCCCTCGGTCAGTTTCTTTTCAGTTCAAAGTACAGGCTGAAACAGTCTCGCGGAACCTTTGGACTTGGCGGAACCATGGCCATATTATACGGGCAGATTACAACGAACAAACCAGTCACCGTGATCTCCAGTACAGGGACATCTAGGATTGCTGAATATAAGCTGATGATAGACATTGAAAAGAACCGTCCAATAATTATGGACCGGAAGATCCATGCGAATGAGAAGAAGACAGATCAGCGGTGGCGGGGAACAGTCGTAGAGTTCCATCTTGAGGGAAGCTACTACCAAGCCGCACCCAAAGTCTTAGAATACCTGAAACAAACAGCTATAGTAAACCCTTACGCAAGCATCACATTTGTCGATCCTAAGGGAAGACTATACAAGTTCGACAGAACAGTCAACACGATGCCACTCCCGCCAAAAGAGACACTTCCACATCCCCACGGTGTAGATGTCGAAACAGTGCAGAGAATCCTTCGCCTAACAAGACACAGAACCATGCTGGACTTCATGCAAGCACACTTTCATAGAGTTGGAGCTAAGACGGCTCAACGATTCCTTGAATCCATAGATGTACCTAAGAAAACAAACCCTAAGAAACTCAGGCCGGAAGAGATTGTGACACTTGTGCAAGCGATGAAGAACTTCAACGATTTTCTGCCTCCTGATGCGAGCTGCCTCTCTCCTCTCGGTGAAGACTCTATGAGAGCCGGGGTGCTAAAGGAACTTGAACCTGAGTTCATGGCAGTCCATCAACGCAGCCCCGCAACCTATTCAGGTCACCCTTTCATAGTCGAGGTTGCGGTAGCTTACGGCGGGAAAGTGCCTGTCAAGGAGGACATTCTGGTTTACAGATTCGCCAACAAGATTCCCCTCGTCTACGACGAATCAGCAGATGTCTGCTGGAAGGTCGTCAAATCCGTAAACTGGAGAAGATATAATGTTGCACCAAATATGCCACTAGCTGTGCTTGTCCACTTGTGCAGCACCAAGATTCCCTACAAGACTGTGGGAAAAGAGATATTAGCAGACATCCCCGAAGTTGCAAGGGAGATATTGAATGGAGTTCGAGAGGTAGCGCGTCAACTTGCATTATACTTATCTCGGAAAGAACGCGTCAAGAGGCAGGTAAGAAGGCTGAATGTTTTTGCAAAGTATCTGCCGAAAATCGCTGACTTCTCAGCTAGACTTGGAGGTTTAGAGGTGCCGCCAGTCATAGATAGACTATATGGGCGTCAGCTGGTCTTCAAGGATTTTGTAACGTTGATCCACTACACTGACAGTGAGACATTCGACTCTAGACTATACAATACGCTGTTTGTCCATGTAAAAAACAAACATGAAAACAACGCAACACATATCAGGGCACTCGGCTTGGCAGGTTCAGAATGGCAAATGATCCTGCCTGAAGTAACAGTAACTGCTGGTTCCGAACTCTATGAGACTTTAAGAGGCAGGTTCAGCCTTGTCAAGGTTCAGGCTAAATCGGCAAAGGCTGATAAGGAGGGCATAGTAGAAGCCTTTGTCGATGGTATAAGTGAATAATTGTTTAGGGAGTTGTTTCAGCCATGTCAAGTAAGACTGTAAGCCAAGATATAATAGAACGGAAGGATGTCATCCAGAAGAGCCTCGAATCGCTTGGAGGAAAATTCTGTAAAGAGATAGAGCAAGGCGTATTTCCTTGGGTTGAGATGAAGAGCCGATCGACGGACAACATATTCTACAGTCCGGAACATAGGCAATACATCCTAGGCGACAAGATCATCAAAAGGAGTTCCCGGATTATATCTCACCTTCGTCCCTTCACCCAGATGGTTTGGACAGCCTATTTTGCCCATG
>JAUQYT010000248.1 GCA_030587605.1 Candidatus Njordarchaeum guaymasense | reverse complement strand
GGCGTCATTGGACTAGGTGAAATGATGAATTATCCTGGGGTTCTTTCATGCTCATCTCAAGTTATCAGAAAATTGGAATTGGCCCGAAAGATGCACACCATAATTGACGGCCATGCCCCTGGATTACATGGGAAGGAGCTGTGCGGCTATATCGCTTCCGGAATCCGCTCAGACCACGAGTCAGTGAAAGAAGAGGAGGGATTGGAGAAACTCCGGCTTGGAATGTGGCTAATGATAAGGGAAAGCTCCACGTCCAAAGACCTTGCTAATCTCATCAAACCCTTGGTTAAAGGAACCATCGATGTTAGGCACTGTATGCTAGTTTCCGACGACCGATCAGTCAACGACCTTCTGCTTGAAGGACATATGGATCACATCCTACGAAGGGCTATTTCTGAAGGTATGGATGCCCTAACCGCCATCCAGCTTGCAACCATTAACCCCGCGACTTATATGAGTGTCGATAATGAGATCGGCAGTATATCGCCAGGTTGTTTCGCTGACATTCTACTACTAAGCGATCTACACAAAGTGGAAATCCAGAAAGTTATAGTCATGGGGAAAGAAATTAACCCGTCGCGCTTCCCGAAGACATTCAGGTACCCCAGGACTCTTACGAATACATTCGTGTTTAGAAGAAAACTAAACCCTTCAGATTTTCTGTTGGGGTGTAAGGATGAGAAAGACGAGGCTGACTTCAGAGTGATCAGATTGATGGAAGGAACTCTCTTTACAACAAGCGAAATAAGATCGCTAGAGATCAGAGATGGAACTGTGATAGCTACAGAAGATGTCTCATATGTTGCAGTGATTGAAAGGCACCATCGTACAGGAAACATAGGTAGAGGTCTCATCACAGGACTGGGACGCTTTGATGGGGCCATAGCTCAGAGCATTGCACATGACTCTCATAACCTGATAGTGGTAGGGTCAAATCCATTTGACATGGCTCTTGCCGCGCAAGCAGTCTTCGGCATGCAAGGTGGTGTAGCCTTATCAAGTAGCCGAAAGCTTCTAGCATCGCTAAGACTAGAAATCGCCGGCCTCATGAGTACTGAACCAGCTAACAAAGTCGCTCGGAGAAAGGGGTTTATAGAAAATGAGGCTAAGAAGCTTGGCCTTCGACAAATCAGGTCTCCAATAACAACCCTTAGTTTCCTATCTCTGGCTGTAATACCAGAACTAAAACTAACTGACAAAGGGTTATTCGATGTCGTTAAAGGAAGGTTTGTTGATTTGGTCGTGCAAAAGGATCCAAAAGCGTGACGACACATAGACAGAACGAACAGTTGTTGAACTATTATGACCAATCCAAATCTTGAGTCGACCAAACCCAGCTGGACGTGGAGGGCCTCATTCGAAGTGGGCTTCTACACGTTGTTTTTTAGCGCTCTGCTATCCTTCCTTCTTGGCACACTACTTGAAGGAATGTCTAGCGAGCTAAGCATCCAAATCGCTGGATCTCCAATCGGCACCGCGATCTTGGCTACCTCCGAGGTGCTACTCGTAGTTCCACTTCTAATCTACCTGAAAAAGTTCAATATAAATCGTACCCAGTTGGGCATCCATGTCCGGGATTGGAAGCAGGCTCTAGCAGACGCAGCCATTGGAGTACTAGTCGGACTATCAATGATACCTGTCTCGTTCTTCGCATCAGTTTTGAATGAAGTGGCTCTCGGGCCACAACCAGGAGCAGAGAATATCAGGAGAGCTTTCACTGCTACTTCTTCAATCGAAACTATCTTGCTCTTTTCTTCAATTGTGCTGGTTGTGGCACCTGTCGAAGAGGTCATTGCACGAGGCTTTCTTCAGCAAGGTTTTGAGAGAAGCTTTGGAAAAGCTAAGGGGCTACTGCTCGCTTCACTCTTCTTCTCAATCATGCATCTAAGTCCCTGGTCGATCTTTCCTCTATTCTTGCTAGGGATGGTCCTAGGCTTGTGTTTCCAACTTAGACATCAGCGGATCATAGCACCCATTGTTTCTCATGCCTGTTACATGGTGTACTTGGTCTTTTCTCTTTCCTTCTGAAAGGCGCCGAAAAGTTTTGTGGCTACCCCCTTGATGAGAATTAGATCATTTCTGGGAAGCATGGGGAGGTCATATTACTCAGGGGTAGCCATCTTCTTGTAGGGAACTGCACGGATAAAAACACCACGAGAACAACCGTAGATGTCAAAGTTTGTAGCCCTGGCAAGAAGAACTAGTCAACCTGGTTAGTGGTCGGTTATCGTAAAGTGCTGTCATCAAGCTTTGCGTTTGTTGGGCTTTTTATATCGAGATTTTGAACACGATCGTAGAACATCGAAGAAGACCATCGCTAGAAGGGGGACGAGGTGTTGCCAGAGATGTGCTACCACCAGTGCAAAAGTACAGTTCTAAAGGTCTTAGTGGCTGGAGATGGAGGAGTAGGTAAGACCAGTTTGATCAGAAGATATGTCTTGGGTTGCTTTGATTCAGCCGAACGCATAACAATTGGTTGTGATTTCTATACCAAGGTATTGAACACTGAAGATGGTCATCAATACAAATTCCAAATATGGGATATGGGTGGTCAGGAACAGTTCAGAGTCTTACTGCCCTTGTGGTCGAAGGGACTAAGAGGTGCCGTTCTCACATTCGATGTCGGAAGCATAGAATCATACTTGCATCTTGATGAATGGCTTGCCATGATATCAGACGGTGAACAGACGAAGAGATTTCCAATAGTGATTGTTGGTAACAAAAGCGACCGAGCTAACGGCTCAATCAGAGATAGCGACCTAGTGAATTACGTGACCAAGAGAGGTTTGGGCGGCTACTATTTCGTGAGCGCTAAGGACAACTTGAGTATTCCGGCACCTTTTCTAGGTCTCTTGAAGCTGATAACGAGCGGCGAGATCGCGGATGGTGGTTCAGAGAATGGGAACAAGTGAATCCCTTCGACAGGATTACCTGAACGAATCGTTTGAGGCAAGAGGCTTCTGTTCTCTTTGCCGATGCTTCGTATCAAGGAGTTTCCCAAGGAGAGTAATCACTTCCGAAGAAGAAATGTCCCACATAATGGATCGAGAGAGCGTCCACCTTGAACCAGTTGCGCATGTTCACATCTTCTGGATTGATAGGAATTTCTGCGTTAGAAGGGTCGAAGGAATAAAGATCATGAGTAATGGACTGAGAACTCCAGCTTGGACCATCGATGGATCTGTTAGACCTTCGCATGGAAGCAACGTTGTCTTACTCGGAGACAATTTTGTATCAGGTTTCACTCACATAGCTGGTTTTCTAGCTAAAAATGGAAGTACAGTGATTGAGTCCATGCCCAAGACCCTTGACAATTCTCTCATAACCAAGTATTCTCCTGAGCAGGATATCGCTTTCTCTATTCTACCATCCGGAAATTCGAATGTTGCAAATCTCTCAGAATGGGTCAAGGTGTTTGTCAAAGCAATTGAGGAATCCATAAGTGAGCTAGATTCTGATTCCATTTGGCTTGCGCTGGGTTACGGGGATGCAAACGCGGGAAGGAGTCCTGTCGTTGTGGATGAGAAAATTCTTGCATTGATAATATCAGCCAAACATCTTAAAGCTGAGCTCAACCCGGAGGTAAGATCATTAATTAAGAGTTTCTCAGACGTCCTCGGAATAGAGCTGAACAGCATAGAGCAGTCCTTCAATCTCAAAGACCTACATGACGAGATCGAAGACATGATAAGACGAATAGGTCTCAGTGCAGCTTTCAAAATACTTTTCAAACTTTTTAATAGCAGGATGCTCAAAGTCGAGCACCTGGACTAGTCGTAACCAGGGGCTGCTCCCTGTCTCCAAACTTCTGCTTGAAGCGAAATAGCTATTGTTAGCTTGAATAGTCATTAACCTACATGTCAATATTTATATGTAGAAACTCTCATTTCTCACCTTGCAACGCCTATTCTCAGTCTTGACAGGAGAGAAACTACACCGGATCACTTGAAGAGAACTAGTATTGCATGAAAAGGTGAGTTGCGTTGACACTTAACACTCTGATCGAGTCTGGAAAGCGTTTCATATTGTTTGGTGGTAAGGGGGGAGTTGGTAAGACTAGTTGTGCTGCGGCCACGTCTGTCTGGGCTGCAGACGAAGGCCACGACGTGTTAGTCATAAGTACTGATCCAGCTCATTGCTTGGGTACTATTTTTGAGCAGAGAATAGGACCTGAGGTCAAAGGGATTAATGGAATAAAGAATTTGTATGCCTTAGAGATAGATCCTAAGGCTGCTCTAAAAGGGATGCGAGTAGATCTATCAAATGTAGAAGAAAAGGACTTCTCATCTCTCGGGCTTGAATCAATTAGTGGTCTAGATGCAGGTGCCCCTCCGGGCGCGGATGAAGCAATAGCTTTTGCGAAAGTTCTGGAGTATATCGAAAAGCCTGAACATGAATTGATAATCTTCGACACAGCGCCTACAGGACACACACTACGCCTTCTATCACTCCCAGATGTGTTAAACAGCTGGCTGGGGAAACTGATAAAACTCAGATATACGATGGGGCGCATCTGGGGAGGTTTCAAGGCCCTTGTTGGACGAGCTGGTGACGAGAAGGATCAGAGCATGGAAGTCATAGAGAGACTTAAATCGACTGTTGAAAAAGCTAGAGCAGAACTGAGCAATAAGACAAGAACCAGTTTTGTTCCAGTAATGATTCCTGAGGCAATGGCTGTAGAACAAACTGAGATGCTTCTGACGGCCCTTTATGAATATGAGATCCCAGTAGAACACATCATAGTCAATATGATTCTGCCGGAAGAGGTTTCATGCAAATTCTGCCGGGCAAGGAAAGCAATGCAAGATCAACACATCGCTAGAATTCGTCACATATATTCTGATCAATTCAAGGTAACTGAGTTGCCGTTGCTAGAAACTGAAGTGAGAGGTACGGAAAAGATTAGGTCATTGTCATCTTTTCTCTTTTCTGAATGAGGCAGGTATGGGTCATCTGGATCCATGATTCATGGCAACCTTCACCTTCATAGTTCAAGCAAGACCTTTTATTGACTGAAGTGAGAGAATGAATACTGTCATGAAGATAGACACTGATAAGAGGGCATAGAGCGCTGGCTTTTCTGCACTAACAGTCTTCATGGCGTTAAGTGTGTTCAGGGCGGTCATCGACAGAAGGACTATTGTTGTTACTATAATATCATTGGTCGAAGTCAAAGATCCAGATCCAATGAAACTCATATGCTGGGCACTGACTATTGTGAATAGAGGAGAGAGCGCTGCCACTAAACCTAGCGCGGCTGAAGAAAATAATGAAAGGAGCTTGGCCTTGAACCTTTGGGCTGCGAATATATTTTCTCTCTCTTCAATCAGAGCCATATTCTCCTTTACGTAGGAAACAATTTCAATAAGTCTTTCGCCCGCCTCCTCAGCAGTTTTCTCAATCATCTGCGGTAGAATACCGATGATTTGGCGACATTGAATATTCGCGAAATTGCTCTTGAACCATTGCCAGGCATCATTGAATGTTTCGCCGTTGTATGAGATCCTCCGTGC
>JAUQYT010000218.1 GCA_030587605.1 Candidatus Njordarchaeum guaymasense | reverse complement strand
GACAGCGTCCTTAACGCTCATGATCTTGTCTACGAGCGCCCTATTCTTCTCTTCAAGGACCCACTTACGATGCTCTTCAGGGTCATGTTTCGACCATATGACGGCTTTCCCTTCTTCTAATACGTCCATCTTCCAGTCCTCCAAAGGAACTTCATGTATTGCAGTTGGATTTTCTGGTAAGAATGACACATGAATCTTAGTCTCTTAGGGATCTTTTTCTATAAAACACTTATCGTTTCGAGTTTAACGATATCTTCGGTTAACCTGCATCATTCAAAGAGCTATGACTCTCACGTGGAACTCTCCCGCCTAAGTAGAGCCAGACCATAGCTAGACTAACTCTGCGTAACGAACAAGCAAGTTCTCACGTCTCACCAGCCCATCAGCCATCAGTCTTAGAGACTCAGTTTCCTGTAGTCGTATCTGATCTTAGTCCTGTTCTTTTGACTTCTTGTCACGAACATAGGAATTAAATAACGCTTTGATGGAAGTTCTTGATGAGTGTGTCTGTATGTCCGGGATTGCGAAGCTTTTTGAAGCGGTTTCCCACCCTCTCCGTATCAAGATCTTGGAGTTGTTAGAGAATTCACCGATGGGCTTTAGTGAGTTAAAAAGGAAGTTGGATGTGAAGAGCAGTGGCAACCTCGACCATCATATCAAGAAAATCGGAGAACTCGTTTGCATCGATCATCAAGGGCTATACGCATTGACGGACAGCGGGAGAGAAGCGTTGAAAGGCATAAGAACGATCGAGTCCACTATGAAAGATAATAGTAAGGGTCCTTCCATCCAGTCAAAATGGGTTTTTGCAGCTTTAGCGATACTTGGAGGAGGTTTCATGATTGCGTTGTTCCTATCGATTTTGCCGATAATAATGTCGAAACCCTTCGACACAGCTTTCTTTGGCGTAGTCATAGGATTACTCGGTGCTGTGGTGGGCTATCTAGCTGCTATGAAAGGTGTGAAAACCACAATAATATCAGAGGGAAAATCGCTTGGTGTTTTGACATATTGGCCAAGTCTAAGAATGCGGTGGGAGCCAAGGGATTGGGCTCTTAACATGCTCTTGTTTGGGTGCTGGTTTGTTCTACTCTTTGATATCATCGTTGTGCAAGTATTCCTACCGTGGGGGGGAGACTATGTGCTTAGGATCCTATGGTATACATCAAGCTTGCTGAGTTTGGTGGCATTATTCTCATCAGCAATAGCTATTAACAGAAGAATCATAACGAAAGCTGCGAAGCTTTTTCAGAAAATGAGCCAAACAATCGTTTCAACTGGTGACAGATAGGCGTAACGGTAAAACCCTCTAGATTTGATCTGGTGGAACTCTGTTAGGTGCATGAGCTACGTGATACGTTAGATTGTATTTGTTCAATCTCCTGACCACGTGTGAGTATAGAATGAGTTCTTCGATTTCCATCTCGCCTGCCAGCTTTGGATCTATTTTTCTCAGTCTTTTGACGAGAGTCTTCAAGCTGTTTTTAGATGAGAAGGAAGACATCACTGATGGGTGGGAGCCTACACCCGCCCTCACCAGATTTTGAAGTGCCTTCAACTGGAGTTCGAAACCTTCCTGCTTCGCTCCGGTAAGAAGCGCGAACTCCTGATCATTGCATCCCTTCAGAGATACCCTCACGTGGACAAAGTAGCGGTACTTCGACAGATCCTTCGCGTAGTCCTCATCGGCGCCCAGCGGTATCCCGTTGGTTTCTAGGATGAATTTGTAGTGATGGCCCTGAAGCTGGTGGAGAAGTTCAAGTAGATGGGGTTTTCCAATAGTGGGTTCCCCTCCGCTTACTCGGAGCTGAGTCAATCCTTTCTTCTCTGCCAAGGCTACTAGGCTTTCCGCCATTCTTTCGGGTGTATAGAATTTTCCCATTGTCGCGGGGTGGAACATCACTTCGTCTGCGACCCAGCAGAACTTGCAGAGTAATCCGCACCCCGTGCAGTCAGCGGTTACGATTCCACCATACCATCTTGCTGGTCTGACACGGTAGTATTTCCTTTCCTGGTTACCACTAGGATTCTTGCGCGTGACCAGTTTCTCGATCGCCAGGTGTCTCTCAACAGCGTCATAGTAATGACTTGTTTCTGATGATCTTGACAAAATCTTTTGCACCCTATTTTCCCAGGGTCCTACTTCGCAGGTGTGAGAAGCGTTTTTTCAGAGTATAGAGGAACACGGCTCTGTAAATCATGGAGAATTCAATTCTTGTCGGGACTGTCTTCTTATCAGCTTGGTGTTTATTTTTCCACCAGAGATCAGGTGATCTTCGCCGATGAATACGTCGCCGTACTTGACCCAGGTGTCTATGTGCTCTGGTGCTTCGTGTTTTCCTTTGATTGGTATCGAGTTTCCATAGGCGATGTGGAAACCTTGCAGTTTCTCCAGGATCGTATTGTTGTATATCATTTCTTCCATAGGGATGCTTGAACCGGCTAGGTATGTGCCTATTCCCATTTCGGCTGTGTGCCTATTCTCCTTCACTTGTTGGTGTTTTTTGATGAAGCCATACACTTCTTCGTCTTTTCCGCCAAGGTTCCTGCACTCAACGATCTCGCCGTTCTCGAAGTTCATTATGATCATTCCTTTGATTGGGACGTTAAGGTGGTAGTAGCTCCCTTCCTTGAGGTATAGTTTTCCGCTGGCTGTTCCAAGGGTTGGTTCGAAGAAGACCTCGCCTGCGGGGATATTGATTATTGGTTCATTGGCTTCGAAGTAGTCTGCTGCGACCATTTCTCGCGATGGTATTGTGAACGCAAGGCGGTCGCCATGTCTTCCTTCCTTTAGTGTGTAGATCTCCATCTTGCTACCAGCTTTTTGTTGGAGGTAGCGCTTCAGTTGCTTAGAAAGCGTGTTGGTTTGCTCAATGGCTCTGGTGTCTGCTAGGGACTCCAAGACGTGTACGGTTGGTCTAGCGGCGACCACGTAGAGTCTAATGCTCTTGCGCTGTATTCTATCAAGAACAGTCTTGAGAAACGCCTTGTTGACTGTTGGAGACTCCTCGTGACGTATCTTTTCGCCAGGATTCGAGTAGGTCACTATGATGACATCTGCTTTCGCTGCGAGCTCTGGGATGGAAGGATCAACCTGAGCAATGTCAGTGAAAGGTCTTTGTTCAGGAAGGTATCTAGCCTCAACCTTGCCCCCAAGGTTACCTTGCCACTGGCGGATGGTCTTGGCTAGGATCTCTGTGTAAAGAGGGCTGTGATCTCTACTGTCCCCGATTATTAGGAGGTCATTTTCTTTCTTGAGGGTGTGGGTTTTGTCGCCGTGAGTGATTATCCTCAGAATGTTGTTGCAGGCTTCAGTGACAACGTTCACGATGTTTACAATCCTCAAGATCCTTCTCACCCTCACACATATTCGTCTATTCACAAGACGACCTGTTATTGCATCTGGCGATGCAGTTAATTTGAGTAGCTCCTGTATAATTACTCTTTGCTTTGACCCCACAACAGAGGTAGAGAACAATTCAACGGATCTTTTTTCTCAGGGAAACATAGAGAACCATGCAGGACACAAGAAGCACCAGCCCGAGGCTGGTGAACGACCCTGAATACCCAAATCCAGTTGCAATAATGAGACCAGTTGCAATAGGTCCCAGAGTTTGCCCTACATCCATTATTGTACTGAGGAATCCCATAGCTGAACCGTACACTTCTTTTCTGCAGAGTTCCGACACAAGTGCGGGGGTTGAAGATGTCACAAGAGAGAAACTCAGACCGTAAGTAATCGAAACCAAGACAAGCTCGGGGAAGCTTACGGCGAATTGTGTGGCGACCATTGAGATTCCACCAATCACTAGTCCGAGGATAATGGGTCGTTTTCTTCCAATTCTGTCAGACAGTCGCCCCATGAGAGGTTTACCTATGACAAAGGTAACTATCTGAACTGACGAAATAATACCGATTAGCAATATGTCTATTCCGAGCGATTTCGCGTAAGCGACCATGTAAAACTCAAAAGCCCCGAAGGTGTAGTATTGCGCAGCCTCAGCCAGGCTTGCAGCAAGAATCCCGGCATTCGAAGCGACTTCTTTCCAATCTCGGGCAGCACTTTGAGACCATTTCACGCCCCCTTTCATGGTAACTGGTTTTGTTTTTTCTGCTGTTCTTGGAACCTTCCCCGTCTCACCTTCTTTCCTTTCGCGCAAGCCCGTTGCTACAAGTAACGCCAAAACACCTGCGACCCCGACAGTGAGGTAGAGTTCATAGTAGTTTGAAGCCGTAACGAGGAGGACATATCCTCCAATGGTTGGAGCAATAGTTCTCCCGACATCCGAAACCGACGAAAACAATGAAACTTTTTCTCCCTTGCTCTGAGGATATCTCTCCACAATGGCCGCCTTAGCTACCGGACCAAAGATCGCCGTGGCAAACCCGTGATAAAACCTGACCAGAATCAACTGGAAGGGATTCACTACAAAAAGGTAAAGGAAGGGCGCAGACGCAAAGATGGCGCCAGAGAAGAAAATCACTTTCCTTCTGCCCAGACGGTCGGAGATCGTCCCCGCTGGCAGACTCGCGAGAATGCCCGGAATAGTGGAGGCGGAGGCGACGAATCCCATCAGGAACTCCGGTGTTCCGAGGCTCTCTGCAAATGGTCTGAGAACAGGGTTCTTTGACATTGTTGAGCTAAGAATGGCGAAAAGTCCCATAACGCAAAGCATCACGAAGAATCTCTTGGACATAGATGGTCCAACCCTGCTGTTCACAACCCAGCATCCTAGTTCTACTTAAGAGAGATCCTCCAGAAACTGGAGAAGACAACTGCGAATTGTTACCCTATGTAGCGCTTGATATTAAATAGATTTCCTTGAAGTGTTTCAGCAAGTTGAGTGAAAAAGAGAGGTTCTTGTCGCAGTCTTGGATCGCCTTGGCAAAGCGGTTCCTCGCTCTTTTCCTTATCCCCGAAAACCTGAATCAGCCTTCCCTTCACTTTTTTTCCATCTATTTTCTCTTTTGGAAGCCCTCTGATCCCAAGACTTTCCCGAGACTGTGGTATTCGCCTGTAATAGGATTCCAAGTCACAGGGCTTAGCTTCTCATAGTCAATTCTGCCTGAAGAGCCTAGCGCAGTTTCATCAACGTCGACATTGACAACTTCCCCAATGAAGAGATCGTGGGATCCGAGTTTTATCACATCTTTGAGCTTGCACTCAAGGCTTACTGGGCACTCCTTTATGATTGGCGGCCTCACTTTTTTAGCTTTCATCTGTGTAAGCTTAGCTTCCCTAAACTTGTCCACTGTTCTCCCTGACACGACACCACAGTAATCGGTTTCCTTTACGATGTCAGTCGTGGGAATGTTGACGACAAATTCCTTGGTCTTGCTTATCAGCCCATGGGAATACCGTGAAGGCTTGATCGAGATCCCTACGTGGGGAGGCTTACCACACAAGATCCCTACTGCTGCTAGCGTACAGATATTAGGTCTCCCGTCCTCGTCCACCGAGGTGACTAGTACGACAGGGGTTGGGTATACCAAAGCCGATGGCTTCAACTCTTTCTTAGACGACAAGGCTTTACACCTCACAAGGATCGCAGATAAAGTCGCAATAATTGGTGGATATCTGAGAGGTAATTATTACTGCACTTTTCT
>JAUQYT010000201.1 GCA_030587605.1 Candidatus Njordarchaeum guaymasense | reverse complement strand
AGATGCTTGGTGCGCTGTAACTGTTTGCGGTGCTTGGTGCAAAAGTCAATGGTAGGCACATTAGTAAAATGAGCAACAGTGGTGTAGCCTTGCTAATTCTACTATTCATTCGCGTAATTCCCTCATTTCCTTTTCCACTAACGTTGCTAATTAAAGTATCGTTTGCCACAGATAAACCTTGTCCTAGATATTTCTCCTTGATGATTGGGAGTGGATGATGACTCCAACCTTTTCTTGTGATTTATGATCGACGACAAAGCTATCTATAAAAGCTTGTTGCGACTATTATGTCCTATACCGATCGAATTTCATTCTCTGGAGGATGTCTTTTTATGGCGTCTCCCAAAGGAGAGCGAGCTCGCGGGGAACATGATGAGACTGAGCCTGTTAAGGGAGAGTCAGATGACTCGTATGCCTCATTACAGTCGTCGTTGACGGACGTGAAGGAGGGTTTGGAGCGGTTAACGAAATCTGTTGGTGACCTTAACTCTAAGCTACAATCTACTGGCGAGGTGTTGAAGTGGGTTCTCAATGCGCTTTCGCAGAGATCCGAGGAGAAGGAGACGTTATATCTGAAGAATATTCAGGCGTCGACAGAGTTACTCAAAAGCTTCGTGGATTTCCTAGAGTCAAAACTTGGATCGTTCGGGGAGGTCCCACCTAAACCAAGGGAAGCAAAGCCGGCTAGAAAGGAGACCCCAACAAAGGAAGTGCACCCAGCTCCTTCCAAGGAAGAGGGGGAGTTTATGGTTAAGCCTTCGTTAGTGAGGAGACTTCAAGAAGAGCAGGGGAAAGACAAGGACAAGAAGAGTAGGTAAGAACAAGACTCACGTTTCTCTCTGCCTACGTTTCTTGTCTTCATTTTTAGTTTCGAGTATTCTCAGCCTAGAGCGAACTTGATTGATTTTTCTTTGCAAACGTCTTTGCATGTTAGGCACATTATGCATTGTGGATGCTTGCTAAACCTCTTCTCTGGTCCGGTGAAGATCGGGACGTCCATTGGGCAAGCTTTTTCACATAGTTTGCATTTCTCACCTAGGCACTTTACGACGTTCCGTTCAAGTCCGATGAGGCTGTACCTGTTGAGTGGCGCCATGAGGGCTGCGATAGGACAGATGTATCTGCAGAAGGCTCTGGGAATGTAGAATGCGGCAAACAATGAGATTAGGAGAATTATGATTCTTGTCCACAGTAGGATGCTCCAGCTGGTTATCAATGTTTTTCCAAGGATGATCATTTCGGGGATTGTTGCAAAGAGCGTGTCGGCTGGGGATACAACTGCAAAGGGTACATCACTGAATATTCCAAGCGCCTGAACAGCATAACTTCGACTTCCAACGACGGCCGCGATGCCTACGACGCTAGCTACGATTAGGACTGTTGCTAGGATGTAGTATTTCATGTTGGAAGCAGTTCTTGCATTCTTTGGCGACAGCTTGACTTCTTTGATGTTTAGTGGGCGCCGTAGGTAGGCTACTATGTCCTGTGCGAAGCCGAAGGGGCATACGTATGCGCAGAAGGCTTTGCCGACAAGCAGGGCAGATATTATGAAGACTCCGAGCCCAATTACAAGGAGGATCGGGAGTGTGGCTGACAGGCCGTATTGCAGTGCGTCGAATGCGCTTATTGCGGTTACCCCTGGTGCTGCTGAGCTTGAGAGCACGGGTATGACAGGTATTGGGAATGCCAGCGAAGCGAGCTGGAATAGCCCAGCGTTGAGGAGAATGAAGAAGATGACTTGGAGGGAAAACCTCAGCATTCTGAGGAGTGGAATGCGCCTATTTCTTGTCTTTGTGGCTGGAGGAGCAACTTCCTCTTCTCTTTTCTCCTTTGGTTTCTCAGGTTTTCCAGACATTGTGATGTATCACCCGACCTTAGTGGCTAGGCGTGGTTGTTATCACGAAGGGAAGAAAGCGAATCCAGGGTACTCAGAAACATTGTGAGCGTAGGTAAGAAAATCCAAGATGGCTTGGCCCAAGTTGAGACTCAAAGCCAAAGCGACAAATGTTAGTCCGATCAAGAGGAATGCCAGTCTTACTTGCGATATGCCCATAGCGCCTTACCCCGTTGATCCGTTATCATGGCGTTTCCAGTTCTCTATTCTTAAATGTAAGTATGCATATATGTGTTGGGTTATGCTCTCCTCGATCAAGGTAATGAATTGTGATGATTAGACACTCAACTATTAATTAATGCTTTCTATTCCATTTTTGGGATTGCTTATTGGTTGTATCTCAGAGCCAGATGGCATGAATCTGGGGGCTACTACCACAGTCCTAGACGCTTTGCACGCGGGTGTTGAAGTCATGAAAGTTGAGGCGGTTCTGTTTGACTTAGGCGGAACGTTGATTGTCTCCAAATTCTCTGAGACATTCCGTAATATTCTTCAGCTAAAGGGGATCAAGAGATCCCTTCACGCTGTCGAGAAGGCGATGGTAGAAGCTGAGTTGGAGTTGAAGAAGCAGTCTGGGAACAATGTTCCCAAGGACGTAGACTACTATACCCGCTGGAATCTGGGGATACTGCACCGTCTCAACGTCTACGACAGAGACTCTGAACTCGCTAAGCACATCGACAGGTATTGGTTTGACTACATGGAAGTGCAACCGCTCCCTGGCGCCATTGACGTTCTCGAGAAACTCGTGGATCAAGGTGTCAAGATTGGGATAGTAACCAATGGGTATGAATCCGATCTCGAGAAGATTATTCCGAAAATGGGTGTAGGGAACATCTTTGATGTCCTTGTCGCTGCTGACTCCCTAGGAAGACGAAAGCCAGATCCCGAGGTTTTTCTGCACGCTGTTCGTAAACTCAAGGTTCCTCCCAGTACAGCTGTCTTTGTTGGAGACGAGTACGATACTGATTACGTTGGAGCTGAGAGGGCTGGGTTGATTCCATTCCTACTTCGAACAAAAGAAAGGAGTAAGGTGAAAAGCTTACCTGCTGGCACTAACGTGATAAGTGGTTTGCCTGAGCTGTTGCACAAGATTGGTCTCTAGCCACTTTGTACAGTGCCATTATCATTTTCTGCTTCTTTCCCTTACCTTCTTTCGAGTTGGTTTCGGCTTTTCCTTTGCTTTTATGTAATCTCTTAGTTTCTTTTCGAAGACTGTTCTGGCACCGTAGCCTATTGAGCTGGCGTACGTGTTGAAGTCAACTAGCGCTACTCCTCTTCTTAGGCCTTTCTCCTGTATCTGTCTGAGGGCGTCTCCTACGATGAAGTATACTGGTGCATACCCAACTTGGCTTAGGAAGAAGAATGTTTGGTTGAATATTGCTTTCTCTTTCAGCCCAGTGAGTTTGCTTGCCCACTTAACGAATTCAGTCACGGTCTGCTTTCCCATGTTTACTCGTGCGTCGAATATTGCGCGGAGGAACCTGAATAGTCGCCATTGCATTACGATGAGCTCATTCTCAAGTAGAGCCTCATTTAGGTCTTTTTCTCCCTTTATGGCGTTAAGGAACTCTTTTTCTTCCTTGGATAGCAGGATCTTGTCTTTTTCTGCAAGTTGCTTGAGGAGGTTGAGGAACTCGTATTCCCTGTGGAAGGATATTGCGTCGCTAATCGCATACGCCAGATATGAATCTAGCAGTTCGACTACTGATGGCTTCGCTCCGAAGGCTGTGGACGAGTTCTGGAAGTGCACACAGTGGCCAGTTTCCTCGTGTACTACCGTTTGAATCATGTCCGCCGAACCTGATGGGGGAGATCTCTTTTCGTCTGTGGTAACGAAGAAAATCGAGAATGGTTTGTCAGTCAGCAGGTTGAAGGCTGTGGTCGCAGCCGTTGGTATGAAGTTGACTAGGTACCGCGGTGTTTCGATAACTCTGGTGTCGTACTTCGGTGTTATTCTTACTAGGTGTGTGCCCAGCACTAGAAGGAGCTTTTTCCTTGTGTTCGAAACGTATTCGATTATCTTTGCTTTGGGAATCTCACTTCTCTTCACCATGGTTTTTGAAACGTCTTCGTAGGTTGGTTTGCACTGATAGGTTTCCGCTAGTTCCTTTACCACTCTTTCAAAGAGTGGTAGTTCTTTCTTCAGTTGTCTTAGACCTTTCTGTTCAACTTGTGCGGGTGTTTCGTAGTAGTCGTACATGTTCTTGAGTATCTTTGGGTAGATTTTCCTGTGACCTACGTCGCCTCCGTTTTTCTCTAGTATTGGGAAGACTTCGGTGAAGTCACCTTCGATTATTCCCTCGACTTGGAAAGTTTTCCGGTAGTCCGCTACGATTTCAACTAGTTGCCTGATCTTGTTCTTGAGGGTTTGATCGCTTGTTTGCCCATTGATCGTGTCTAGTAGCCCTTTGAGTTCATCGCAACTCTGGCATGTGACTACCTTGATCTCAGTAGGCCACGTTGCGTGCGCAAGTTTCTCTGAGCTTGTTGATATGCTGGTCTTGGCGTTGTCTGCTAATTGTAGCATGTGTTGGACGTTTACGCCTCCGTCCTTAATGATGTGTGCGAAAAAGGTGTCCCTCGCCGCAGATATCACCCTGTATGGTTCTAGGAAATCGAGTGCTGTGTCGATGCACAGCAAGAACTTTCTCTGATTTTCCTCTTTTGCTTTCCTAAGTATTTCCAGAATCCTAGCTTTGAGTGACTTGATGTTGCTGTCGGTTGGGTTGAAGATTCTGCCAGCATACTCCTCAAAGCCTGCTGCATAAGCAGATGATGGGTCATATTCTTTCCACAATTGAAGTATTTCTGCTTCGACTTCTGTCACTGAAGCTAGCAACGGGTTTTGACCGGTCAAGATCGCTTCAACCTCGGAGAGTGTTTTGAGCAGTAGGATTTTGTAGACAGAAACGCTGATTGTGCGACATGAGTTCGAATAGGTTTCTGCTCACGTGTTTTCTAGTATTCCCTAAATACTATTTGAGCTTATAGAGTACCGGAGGTCTTCTCTGAGCGCAGTTTTCTCGTGGAATTTACGGTGAGATATTCGATGAACAGAAAATATTATATGAGGTCTGTGGTGACTTCATAGAGAGAACATATTATATATCCTAGGTATTTTTCATACTATTTTAGATTATGATAATCACAGCTATCTGGGAGAGAATTCCACGTTTATTGATAGTTTCTTGAGTCCGTTGTCTATATGAGAGGGGGTTGAGTATGTCGGCTGAGTTATGGTTCAGGAGAGGCGTTGAACACGGCATTAGAGGGGACATTGACGAAGAGATCAAGTGTTACATGAAGGCTCTGGAACTTGATCCAAAGTATGCGAAGGCTTGGAAGAACCTCGGCTCAGCTTTCATGGTTAAAGGGGATGTCAAGAAGGGACTCAAGACACTTAGGATCGCTGTCAGGCTTGACCCGAATGACTTGAACACTTGGATGGATATGGGGCGCCTGAAATACAACGCTAAAGATTTTCGTGGCGCGATAGATGCTTTTAAGAAAGGCATTGAAATAAACCCGAAACTGGGGAAGTCTTGGCATTGGTATGGACTTAGTCTTCATGAGCTTGGTTTTGAGAAGGAAGCAAGTGAAGCTCTCAGTATGGCAGTCAGGCTCTACAAGGATAGCGGGGACATCGAATCTGCCGCTGAAGTTGAAAGCAAGCTAATAACGATTGAAGGAAGTCAATAACAGCCCTATGCATTGTTGCTCACCTAGGACAAGTTCTCGAAGATCCTTACCAAAAGCGTGTACTGTGTGAACGATCCTCGTGTAACAGATCCTCACTTCACCGAGAATTAGTATAATCTGAAATAAATAGAGAAGCTTAAAATAGCCGATTCTTCACCTCCAGCTTTCATACAGGAACGAGAAAAGGACTAATGCGCATCTTATGAGTGGTGAGGTCTGGGATGGATCTAGTTGTTGTGTCCGACTTCCATGGAGAGGTCGAAGCTGCTCGTGGCGTAGTCAGACTCGTTGAGGATCGGGGAATCGAAGCTATCGTGATCTGTGGGGACATTACTCATGCTGGGACGGAGGAAGATGCAGAATATCTTCTCAACACATTGCTGGATGCTACGCCTAATGTGCTCTATGTTTCCGGGAACTTTGATCCCCCGGAGATCATGACGGGTGTGGCCGGATCTAGGGCCATTTGTCTCCATGGCAGATCGCACTCAATCGGTCCTTACACATTCGTTGGTGTCTCATGCGCTACTCCAGCACCATTCTTTTCTCCTTCTTCAATATCTGACGAGGAAATTGAGGCTACTCTCAATCGTGCACTTGGCTCTGTTAAGCAGAGAGACAAGTTGATCCTTGTGTCCCATGATCCCCCGAACTCGACTGCCCTTGACAAGACGAGTAGAGGATCAAATGTGGGAAGCAAGAGCGTTAAGCAGTTCATTTTGAGGGAAAAGCCCATCTTGGCTGCATGTGGGCATATCCATGAGTCCCCCGGCGTGGACAAGATCAATTCTACCATTGCAGTGAACCCTGGACCAGCATTCACTCGCAGAGCTGCACTAGTTAAGCTAGAGCCTGAGGTTTTGGTGACCCTGACGAAAATCTAGCCAAGTGTTCCTGTTGGTACTTCTGTGTTCGCGACACGTGTAATTTGAGAAATGTGGGGCGTGGCAATTTCTTGGCAGAAGCTAGAGTGATTGGAGCAGTCGTGACACTTACCTCGTCTGAGTCCAAGAGACTTGTCGCAAAAGCTGTCGCCAAAATGGATGTTGTCAATAGGGCATTGAAGGAAGGCTCGATAATTATTGCGGTTGGAACCACCAACTCATTTGTAGCCGAGGAAATACTCGGAAGGAAAATTGATAGAGATCATTTCAGCGCTGGCATAATAACTCCGCAGGGTTTGGGAATAACATCTCTCTCCAAGAGACTTTGCCCAATCTTGGTCAGGCATGGCGAGGTTTCAGAGGTGAAATCTGCTGATCTCCGTAAGGTATGTGACGAGTTGAGTTCAAAGGATGTTGCCATCAAGGGTGCAAACGCCCTAGACTGCCAAGGCAACGCAGGCGTGATAACCCTGGATCCGAGTGGCGGAACCATGGGAGCAATTTGGAATGCTATTAACAACAGGGGAGTTAAGCTTATTGTACCAGTCGGGCTCGAGAAAATGGTTCCAAGCTCAATCTCCGATATCAAGAAGAAGTTGGGAGAGGGAAAGGCAAGGATATGGAAACAGATGGGGGTACCTCCTTACAAGATATACTTGCTCCCTGGGGAAGTCGTGACGGAGATAGAGGCCTTCAGAATCCTGTCGAATGCGGAAGCTACACCTGTGGCAGCTGGGGGAATAGGAGGAGCCGAGGGTTCAATAACTCTGCTACTTCAAGGAAACGAGGAAAACGTTAAGAAGGCTTGGGAAATAGCCAATCAAATCAAAGGTGAACCGCCAATAAGAGGTGACCAGCAGAATGACTAGTGACAACCAAAGTTGTCACAAGATATCTTCTCGGTCATCCTCCCTTCACCTCATAGAGTCTAGGAGCAGTTGGCGTTGTGATTTATTGGAGGTAACAGTCAAACCTAGGTTGCACTTATGATTGGGGTTTCATTCACGTGTGACATCAGTTTCGCAGAGATCCACCTGTAATGGTGCATCTTGTCATTATGAATTCTGTTCAGACCCTCCATGAATTCATCGGAAACTATTTCGTTCTCTTCCTCCAAGCTTAGGTCGCTACTTGGGTCTACTGAGCTCGCAAGCATCCGGAGGTTTCTGGTTACATATCTCCACCAGTCTCGCACCCTGAAGACCGTCCCATACCTGTCCGAGTAGTGAGTCATGTTTTCATAAACATCGGATCCGGGGGCAAGGAAGAAGAATTGTCCAGCGACCTCGATATGGTGATGTTTCTCGGCGATCCTCAGCATAACGTTTTGGTACTTCAAGGTTTCCCTTAGGGTTTGCTTGGTTTCACCTGGGAAACCCCAAATGAAGTAACTCTTTGATGGGATTGATAGCTCAGTGCAGGCCTCTACGAGCTTCTTATGCCGACTTAGGAATCTAGGTGGGTCGGTTGTCTTGTTCATTAATTGAAGTATCTCACTGGATCCCGATTCAACTCCGAAGTCAACTGCAAATGGTAGCTTTGAAAATTCCTTAAGATCTTCTTTGCTCGTTACGTTCACGTTGGTTTCACACCAGTAGTTTACATCTTTGCCGACTTCTTGAGCTAGGAGAACAAGGAACTTTCTCTTCCATTCTCTATTGACGCCGAAACATGGATCCGTGAAGAGAACGAAACGTGGGTTGAATTCTTCTACTATGCCTTTGATTATGTTGACACCTTTGCTTGGTGTTAGGGCCCTCCAGTGTAGTGATGCCTTGCTTTTCTCGACGCAGAATCTGCAGTTAAACGGGCAACTTCTACTCACATGGATTGGAAATGCTTCATAGTAGATTCCATAGCCGACTGTTTCGCCACTCGAATTCCCATCGTTCTCGTCTAGCAAGATTGAGTAGTCATAGTCTATATCGTTTATGTCTTCTAGGGGTTCTCCGGCGACTACCCTTGATCCGTGTTCTTCCCTGCGTTTGTTAGACTCTCCTTCTCTGCTGATCTTCAGTAATGCTGTTTCTCCCTCACCGCGAACGATGTAGTCAAAAGCATTTCGCTGCTTCTGGCCTTCGGCCATGAATTCAACCAACCTATCTGGGACATTTATCGCGCTTCTCTCGGAAGCAGGGATCTTGAATCGGGTCTTTTTGACTGATCTCAAGAAGTCAGTAGGTAAGGTCGAAGCATGATAGCCTCCTACGACGGTTACGGCATCAGGGTTAACGACCTTTGAGATCAGCCCTAGTAAGAGCGAAGGAACATATTCCAAACTCGTCCAACATGACACACCAAGAAGATCGTACTGGTAGTAGTTCAGCAATTGCTCACAGTCAGCGACAAACTCATTTAGAGTTACGAAGTGTTTGCTGATAGATCTCCTTCCACGAAAGGTGCCATTCGATCGCATATCCACGACTCTAGTGTCGAATCCATGTTGCCTAATAAAGGAAGCAATCGGAACTAGGTGAGCCGGTCTAATGTTGTCCCCCCAAGTGGAGTAGAGAACAGGAGGTTGAACGAGTAAGACCTGCCTAGCCATACCTATTAGACCCTCTAGGGCACCGCCGTCGCAATTGAACAGAGATTGAACCCGACCGAATGGCCAGAGAATATTCCGGTGGTCAGCACCATCACGTTCATCTCGTTCAGAGTGTAGTTATTTAAAGACCACAAGCCCATCTTGTATGAAGACCGAAATCGCGGGATGGCGATCCATTGCCTGAGACTGAGTGAGAAGAGTATGGTTTCCGAACCAACTATCGACGAAGGCCCGTTTCCTACGATCGATCTTGAGGGCAAACATATTCCTTCGGTGATGCTCGGAACATCTCCATTTATTGGTGCAGGGCAGTTTGGTGCCCGGGCATATCAATATCGAAGAACATTTTGGGATAACCCTCAAAACATGACTGCGCTCATTAAGCATTCGGCTTCGAAGCTTGGTGTCCATGCAGTGGAAGCGCTGGGACTTGAGAGGATACTCAGGTGTGTGAAAGAGGCTGAGAAAGAAACTGACTTGAAAATCATGGTGATCGGGTCAATAACGCCGGATAACCCGAAGAAAAGCCTCAAGCTGCTTTGTGACGCTGAGGCTGAAATGATCTTCGTCCACGGCTCAATAGTTGATGAGCTTAGACTTAATGAAGTGGAGGCTTTCGTCGACGAGGTAAGGAGCGCCGGGGTCATTCCAGGATTAGCTACGCATACGCCTGAGGTGACGTTGCCAGCACTTCTCAGGAGAGATCTCAAGGCGCCAGCGCTAATGGTTCCCCTAAATGCCGCGGGAATCTTCTTGGAGTCTGTTGACAAGGTTCTTCAACTCATCTCGGGATCAGGCAAGTTCATAGTTGCAATGAAGATCTTGGGTGCGGGGGTGATCCCGCCCAGACAAGCTTTGAGCTTCATATTCGCACATGAGTTCATTCAGTCGGCAGCGTTGGGCGTCGCATCGATTGAAGAAGCAAATGAAACATTCAAAGTGGCAAGCGAAGTATTGGATAAATTCAGGGGCCAAAATGCTACTCAAAGCAAGCGCTGAGATGTTTCTTTGCCTGACGTTGAGACGCATTTTCTTTAATCTTAATGTTGTCTTTCTTTGTTATTGATGTGTAGTATGTCGGCAGACAAATGGAGTGGATCTAATCTCATGTCGGAACCGGACTCCGAGAAGGGAAACAAGTTTAAGCCAAATTGCAACTACGCTGAAACCACCAAGGGTGGTAAATGCTTAAATAAGAGCCCAGTTCTGCTTTTGATCAGCTTAAAACATGAAAAAAATCTAAAGGTGAAAGCGCAATCACTGATCAAGGAAAACGGTTCATTGTGTTTAGTAGATCTTCGATTAGTAGGAGGATTTGATTGAAAATGACTGAACTCCGAGAAGTTGTAATAGTCGATGCTGTTCGCACGGCATCAGGAAAGAGAAACGGGCAACTAAGCCAATGTCGCTCAGACGACATGCTGGCAGAATGCCTCAAAGCGCTCGTAGATAGAACCAAGATAGACTCCAATCTAGTAGAGGACGTTGTAATCGGTTGCAACACGCAGTTCGGGGACCAAGCTGGAAACCTAGCAAGAGTAGCTCTCTTGGAAGCCGGGTACCCTATTAGCGTAGCTGGGGTTACACTCAACAGGTTTTGCGCATCGGGAATGACGGGAGTTCAATTTGCGGCTACGGAGATAATGACAGGAAACGCTGACTTCACTGTTGGCGGCGGAGTAGAGAACATGTCAAAGTACGCAATGGGTGTCGCCGATGGAGTGGTGAACTCCTTGGCAGGAGCGAAACTGTACAAGAAGTACCCAATCACGAACATGGGGCTCGCTGGTGAAGCTGTGGGAGAAAAATACAAGATCCCAAGAGAGCAGATGGACAAGTTCGCACTGTGGAGCCACCAGAAGGCTATAGCAGCAATAGATGCGGGGAAGTTCAAGAACGAGATAATACCAGTGCCAGATGTCAAGCAAGCAGACGGAACCAAGAAGATGGTGGTTAAAGATGAGGGAGCAAGAAGGGTTCCAGAGGAAACATCATTGGAGAAACTCGGGAAACTGCCCCCCGCGTTCAAACCGCCAACTGGCAAAGTGACTGCAGGCAATTCCTCAAGCATAAATGACCAAGCTGCTGCACTATTACTAGCTTCCCGTGAAGCAGCAGACGAACATGGACTCAAAGCAAGAGCCAAGATAAGATCCATGGCAGTAATCGGAGTGGACCCGGTCATTGCACTTACTGGGCCAGCGCCGGTGTCCGCAAAAGCGCTGAAACGTGCAGGTCTCACACTCAAAGATATGGGTGTGATCGAGATTAATGAGGCATTTGCATCAGTGTGCATAGCGACAGGGATGGAATGGGGAATCAAGTTCGAGGACTTCATTCAGGACAAGAGGGTTAACCCATGCGGTGGAGCAATAGCATTGGGACACCCACTGGGATGCTCAGGTGCACGGCTAATCACGACGATGCTGAATGAGATGGAGAGAAGAAATGCCCAGTATGGGCTTGCAACGCTTTGCGTGGGTATGGGTCAAGGAATCGCAACCGTAATAGAAAGAGAAAAGTAGATCCTAGGGCCAGTTGCAGAATCTAGTGGGTTTTGCTTTCAAAACCCCCACTACTTTTTGAGGGATCGGAAAACTTCTTGAGACTTACGTTAGACGATTTCCATTACTCGAAGGCGATTGATTCTCCTACTTTGAAGTATCGGACTGTTTCCGAATTGTAGTTTGTTCCCCTCATCTTCTTGACCCTGAATGTGTAGTCTATTGAAGATTTCACTCGTTCCCCCCTGAATTCAACTATTCCATCAACAATCCGCTCAAGTGCAGCGACTTGCTGAGGTTCATGCATCTGTGGATAGACTATTAACAAGCCTGTGTGTCCTGACGTGTTGGATTGAGCTATGAGTGAAAGCATCAACTTCCACACCTCGTTGAACCCCATCATATAGATACTCACTGAAAGAGAATCCACTATCGTCCTAGTCCTTGAGATCCTCTTGTCGAGCTTGCCATAGAGTTCCAGCAGCTTTGACGTGAACTCTGAGGGGTAACTAGGGCTCTTGACCACAATGTCTGTCTCTCCACCCTTTTCCGCGGCAGCGGAACCAGAGAGGGATGTGAAAGCATCCATTATCTTCAACAAGCCACTTGCCCTATGAGGACGAAGATCCATCCCAAGAGAAGCCGTCTCAGTAAGGTACCAAGTCGGGGTATGCTCAGTTAGAATCAGAACGCCAGCCTCACCATTTCTGAGACCTTCGTAGAGGAACTTGCAACAGAGGTATCCGCCTGGAAAAGAACTGAGCTCCTCAGAGACCTCCTCCACGAGTATCACTGATCCTCGAGGAGCGCCACCACTCAACATGATGTCTACGCGGTCTATTCCGAACTTAGCAAAGTCGCCCATGGGGTGACCCCTCCCCGTCCCATATTAGGGGGATCAGATTTATCCTGAGGAGGAGTGTTATTGGTATATGTATCATGGATCTTTCATATATGCTTTGTTTCGTAGAGATCGCTTGGCAATGAGGGTAGGAAGCACCCAAAGAAGAAGGGGCGGACTAACTACTTTGTGAGGTTCTAAGCTTGCTTCGCCGAATGGGAAGGGGTTTGCAGAAATTTTATTAGTCTCTATACGTCTTTGTTCTTGGAAGGAAATGGTGGGTTCCAAAATTGGAGAGTACTCCACGAGTTAGAAGTGGCATTCCCGGGCTCGATGAATTGATAGGGGGCGGGTTGATTGGCAGTTCATCGTTCCTAGTCGCGGGAGAACCTGGCGCGGGAAAGACCATCTTCGGATGCCAGTTTCTGTATTACGGCATCACGACTTTTGGAGAAAGCGGTGTCCTTGTCACACTTGAGGAGCTTCCCCACAACATCGCTAGGAACATGAAAGTCTCATTCGGATGGGATTTCAGCAAGTTAATTGTGGAAGATAAACTAAGAATCGTAGACGCTTCTATTGCTAGACCAACCGATATATCAAAGAACGTGCCTACGAAAGTGAAACCTTTTACGCTTTCAGAGTTCCTAGCCGAAGAATTTTATGCGGAAATAGAGGACGCGGTTGAGGATATTAATGCCACTAGGGTAGTAATAGACCCTATCACTGTCCTCGGAATGCATTTCAAGGAGCCTTTCGACGTCAGGAAAGAGGTCTTCGGATTGTCTAGGGTCCTAGACAAGCTGGGTTGTACCACCCTTCTGACGTCCGAAATAGTCAGAGGATCACAGACATTCGGCAGGTTCGGTGTAGAGGAGTTCACGACAGACGGCGTTATAATCCTTTACTTGCTTGAGCAATCAACTGAGCGGATAAGGGCAATCGAGATCAGGAAGATGAGAGGGGTAAGCCACACCTTAGGTTTGAGACCATTCGAGATCTCGAGAGAAGGAATAATTGTACACACGCGCGAAAGGGTGCTCGGCAGAACTCCATTGGCAACGGCCAAGACCGCGACGGCTATTGGATTTGATGATAGCCGGTTCTGATCTGGAAGCCATTAAGCCTCTTGAAGGAAACTAGTCTTTCTGTTTCTCCTTTCTTTGTGCGTCTGGCAGTCGTTTCAATCTCTCCGTC
>JAUQYT010000362.1 GCA_030587605.1 Candidatus Njordarchaeum guaymasense | reverse complement strand
ATCAGATGTCTGCCCTTCATGTTCAATTCGAGCAACTCCCATCTTCCTGCTGGCAACAGTTAAAGGTGATAATGGTTTCTTAATTAAATCTGTCTGTTAGTTTATCACTGAATATTGTTCCCCAAACAATGGAAAGGACTCTTCTTTAGCCTCGTTCTTTAGCCTCGCGAGATTGAGATTTTGAGTCTCCCTTTAATGGAAGTAGTCCAACTTCGATTCAACGAATTATCGCCGAGTTCAAAACCTTAGCTCCCAACGTTTCCAAATACTTTCTCGATGAACCAGTCAAGTTCGAATGGTTCAATATCTTCATATTTCTGCCCCACTCCAACAAAGACCATTGGTCTCTTGGTAGCATACGATATCGAGATCGCGGCTCCACCCTTGACATCTGCGTCAACCTTTGTCAAGATAGTTCCGTTGAGAGGAACCTTGGCATTGAACTTCTCGGCTTGCTCAACTGCATCATTCCCAGCGAGGGCATCACCAATGAAGAGGACAAGATCCGGTTTGACAACACGGTAGATCTTCTCCATCTCATCGAGCAAGTTCTTGTTAGTCTGCATTCGCCCGGCGGTGTCAATTAGCACGATATTTACGTGTTGGGCTTTAGCGTGCTCCACTGCGTCCCATGCTACTGCCGCCGCGTCCGCTCCATACTTATGCTTGATAACTCTCACACCGAGGGCTTGACCATGCTTTTCCAACTGCTCTATGCTCCCCGCTCTAAACGTGTCTGCTGCTGCCAAAACGCATGAGAAACCCTTTTTCTTAAACATGTGAGCAAGTTTAGCCAAAGTCATGGTCTTTCCAGTTCCATTGATCCCAACAGCCATTATTACCAGGGGCGAACCCTGCCTCTTCTTCTCTGCCGCGAGTCTGATAACGTCTACTTTTCCACCCTGTTCTAAGATTTCAGTGACAGCGTCCTTCAATGCTTTGAGAACGACTTTGCTAACATTCTCGCGGAGCCCCACCTTGAGTCCGAGCAGCTTATGTTTTACGTCTTCACAGACAGCTTCAGCGACCTTGAAGGATACATCGTTTCTAACTAGTTGGATCTGGAGTTCCTGAAGAGGACTATCGAGCCTCTTCTCGGTTAGCTCCTTCTTGCCTACCGAAGAAGCAAATCTCCCCAAAGCCTCTTTCAGCTTCTCAAACATAGCTTACAACCTACCGATGAGTCCAAAGTGATAGTCGTTGCAGCGAACAAATCTCATGCCCTTCATAAAACAAGCCGCAATTATCAACATTCCTTCTTTCTTCTTATGATCTATTGATCGCTTAGCACACAAAACCGAAGTATTCTGTTTCTTGAAGTTCTATTCTATTTGCTTTCTTTTCCCTTTCCTTTCAGTATTCGCTGAGCTGCTTCCCCGAGCTGGGATCGCAACTTGCTGACTCTATCAGCAAGCTTCAAATAATCATTGCGGAGATCTGCAAGGATTTTCTGCATGCTGGCAACTCTTGACTCAAGATCAGCGCTGGCATGTTCCACAGTCTTCTCAACCGATATTCCAGCACCGAGACCTATGAACACTTTACTCGTATCAGCAATCGAACCTCGAACAAAGAGCTGAGCGCCGATAGGAATAAGAGCCTCGCGCCCATGCTCTTCTTTCAGACTATTCATAGTCACGCCCGCACCTATGTGCTCTTGTACCTGAGCTGACACTATATGTATACGTGACTGCAAATCATTTAGTTGATCTTCAAGAAATCTCAGTTCAGACAGTAACTCACTATACTTTGACTCGGCGTCAGACAAATAAGGCGACCTCCAAGTTAGTTAATCTGAAGATGATCTTAAAACGCAAAAGTTTCCCATTCTTCCCGTGGTTTGTCCAGTATTATCTATGTCTTGGACTTATTCTTTTGGCTTGACTTCCTCGACTTTGTCGATTTTGATCAGTGGCCTCTTCACTTTGAATCTCCCTCCGATTTCTGAGACAACCTTCTCAATAGCGTCCTCCTTTTTGGTGGCACGAACGTGGTTTGAGAACCTTTGATGCGCATTCTTCTTTGAGAAGGATCCAGAAATCATATACTGTTTCACTTCCATCCTATCTTCCTCCATTGTGTTCTACTTTGAACCACTTCAGGCTGGAACGCCTCGCCGATTAGAGGTTAAAGATGTGGGTAATGATCATTATTAAGTCTTATCAAACTTTTGTGCTTCTCCTAGATCAGCTCTAAGGCGTCCTCTATCCTGTCGAGCTCGGGTCCGGTCGTCTCCTGCCCTGCTACAGCCCCATTCGAGTTTGCTATGAGACCTGACTTGACAAAGGCAACTCCTCTATTAACGGTACCTATACTTGTTGGAACACCTAACGCATCTGCAAGCCAGTCAAGTTCCTCCTCAGTTGCGCGTGAAGATACCAAAGCCCCTTTATTCGTGGCCAAAGCCGATGAACCTACGAGCCCTGATCCTGCAACCATACCAGAAACAACTTTGACTCCAAGAATTGACTCAATGGATTTCATAGTACTCTCTCTTAGTTTCGGGTGAACTACAGCACCATGATCATTAGCCAGTATTATGTTACCTAAAGCCGTCAGATTCGTCTCCAATCTGGAGACTTTGACTCCCAAGGAACTCCGTATGACTTCTATCTCCTTGTCCGAAGCGAGATAGGGCACGATCATCGCGCTTGTATTCCCCGCTACTAGGATGCCAAGTAGCGTAGTCTGAAGGATTGTCGCCTCAGCAACTTTCACACTAAGTGCTCGCTCCACTTCACTCTTTACTCTCTTTGGAAGTCCTGGAGGAACTAACGCATGCGCGTCGGTTGATAGGGCATACACGCCAATGTTTGGGTTACCTAAGAAGTTAAGGCGAGCAACGGTCAAATCTGGTTTCACCGCCAATAGAAGAAGGCAGCATCGAGTATAACTCAACTAACAACTGAAAAGGAAAGTCCTAAGGAGCTCTCACTCAGCGGGATACAAAGTCACATTTCCTTCATCATCCTTTGTGGCCCGAATCTTGACTCTTCTGGGCGGGTTTCTGATCCCATTCTCCCACATAGCTTCGTTTAGCTCCTTCGTAAATGTAACGTTCTCAGCTTTCATGTGTCGCGTGAAGAAATTCCTGATCAACTTAATCGCTCTTGAGGTTCTCTTGTAGTAAGGCGTGTAGCGAGTTTCTGACAAAGGAACCGTGTAGGTCCTCTCTTCCAAGTGTGCGGGAGCAGCAGGCTTAGCTCCTTCTTCCTTTCCTGGCTCAGGTTTAGCTTTCGACTCTTCCTCTGCTACTTCAACTTTCTTGCTCCGCTTACTGCGTTCCGTTGCCATTATTCCATCACATTCCTTCAGGGTTTAATGCTGCTTGAGCGCCAGTTTCTTCTTCCAGGGTGTGTTCTGACTTTCCTGTCGGTCTTCACAACTTAGTGGTTCCCTGAGCCAGAAATGAAACTATTTCAGTATCTACTGGGGGAAAATCCACGTTGGGACCGACTTGTTTGACTTCAACGCGTGTGCTAGTCGCAATTTCTTTCCAAGCGGTTTGTTTCGCGCCATGCTAAACAGCCACCTTCAATTCTCAACTTTCTGTACTCCTATTCTTCTCTCCTTTCCTTTCCAACTAGTTGATACTGTACGTCATCATTTGAATGAGATCTTGGATTCTCTCTTCCTGCTTTGCAGTTTGATCAGGATCTCCTTCATCTGTTCATCTGTTATAGGGATCGCTATCTTGCCAGATTGAGCTAGTTGGATCAGCTGTATCTCCAATTGCTCCGCAAACTCTGGCTTAACCATCTTAAGGTTTGTTAGGCGACTCCTAGCTTCATCCGTAAGGATTTGTCTGAGTGCGGCTTGTTTCTGTGCTTCAAACTCTTTACGAGCTTCCTCTTGTTTCCGCGCGTCTGCGACCTGTTGCTGAAGTTGAAGCAACCTCTTCCTCTTTAACTCATCGATTTCTTCGTCTTCTTCGGCCAAACAAGCCATCCTCCGCAAGTCAAACTGTGAGAGATTAGATGAATTATTTCAACAACAGTGGATCCCTGTCCCAACCTACCTAGAGTCCGGTTGCTTATAAAAAATTTCTTCAATGTTTCAGGATACACAATAGTGATTTCATAGATTCTTGTTAGCAGGGCTTTTTTTATTGACGGAGTCACTCTTGCCAGAGGACAAGTACACTCAATATTTTCGTAAGTCTGGGATCTTGCCTTTCTGTAGAGACAATCTCACTTTGTGGGCTACTTTGTCAATGAGTGAGACTCCCTTGGCGGTAAGAATCCTTCCTTTTGACTCGTTTTTTCCGACGAGACCGGCTCCCTCGAGTTGCTGGAATATCTTTCTAACTATTGATCCACTTCCTTTCTTGGCATGGTCGGGGAAGGAGGCTGCGTGTTGGGACCCTCCATATTCCGCTTTCAACCGCGATACTCCGATTGCCCCCTTAATGTAGAGCTTCCTCAACACGGAAGCACAACGGGCGTACCACCAGTCAGGCTGAGTGGGAGGACTTGACTTGTGGACACCTGTTTTGACAAAGGCTGCCCAAGGTTGAGGTCGAATGGTATTTGAATAATCCTTCTTCAGCTCCTCTTTCAAAGCTTTTATGAATTCCTCAGCTGGCACAAGGTAAACCGTCGACACTTAATCATCACCTGAACTTTTCTACTCATGAGCAAGTACTATCTTGTTACTTCTTGGCGAGATTGCTGTACGCTTCAACGACCTTCGTTGACAATATGTTCTGAAAGTTTAAGGAAAGCAATATTATGAGTGATTTATAAATCTGCCGTATGAGTCTTCAGGTGTCGCTGGAGTTGAAGATGTTTCATCCAATGTTTCTCCGTGATATTCTGCCGCAGTTCAGGCACCGAATCGCGATGTGACGTTGGCGTTCCGGTCTGATCCTAACAATGCAATTGAACCCTGGAGCCAGCAAAGTCCTGCAACTCTTGCATATTCTCCACTTCCAGTCTACTGGGAGTCTGACCTTGCACCTCATTCCAATCCGGATAGCTAAAGAGACATATTCCTGGGCTAGCTCAGGATTAGAGTAGAGGCACCCGTCTGCCAACGAGAGTAGGCGTCTGATCCGCTCCCTAGCAATGCCCTTAAAGAGAAGTCTAGTCCTTCTAGAGAACCTTTGCCTACTCCTTTTTCTCATCTTTTTCGGCACTCCAAACCTGCAGTATTTCTCAAACTTTTACCGCTCAAAGAGAAATCAAGGTTATGGCCACGTTGAAGCTGACACGGAGTCGTGGGTATAGGAGACTTGCGACTCAACGCTTAAAAAGCTCCTAGCTGGTAAGACACAAGTAACCCTAACTTAAATAATTAGTTTTCACCTTATAGGCATGCGTTTCGAAGAGATTTTGCTGAGATCAGATTCACAGATAGGGATGCCGACCAGTGCGGAGAGGAAGTTGCAGCTTGATCATTCTCATTCTAGTTGAATCGGCTCTAGAAGTGATACCCCAGAACCTTCGTTCTAACCCCATTATCATCAGGCAAGCTAGGAGGAGAGGCACGAAGCCTAGTAGCATGCTTCTGGATGTTTCAATTCACCATAACCTGATGAATGGTCTTCACGACCATAGGAGAAGGGGGCGCCCAGACATAGTTCACATGACTCTGCTTTCGGTTTTGGGCTCGCCTCTCTGCAAGGAGAATCTGATGCAGATCTACGTCCACACCAGGGACGACTATGTCATAGAGGTTGACTCATCCACACGTCTACCGAGGGTGTACAACAGGTTCGTAGGCCTCATCAGCCAGCTGTTTGAGACTGGCAAGGTACCCCCGCTATCTGAGAAACCGTTCCTGATGATCGCTAAGGAAACTCTGGGCAACTTGGTGAAACGATTAGAACCAACGAGAGCAGTCCTCTTCACAAGATTGGGGAAACCAGCTACCATTGAAGCAACTATGCGAGGGTTATCGAAAGAAAGTAGACCTGCAATAATGATTGGAGGATTCCCCCACGAGCATCCATCGGAGGAGACCACAAAGCTAGCAGATGAAAGGATCTCGATAGACAGATCGATGTTGGAATCATGGGTGGTCGCCTCAAGAGCCATATACGAGTACGAACGGGCAATCAACCTTCCAAGCAGAAGAATAGGCGAAAACCCTAAGACGACCTCTGAACTCTCATGATAAAAAACTGACCAAAAAAGAAGGAGTCTGCAAATCAGGCTTTTTCACTTTCAGCCTTAGTTGGCATGGGCCCCGACTCCAAGGCCTTCAGTCGCCTGTATTGACTAAGCAGACGCAGTCTCCTCCGCTCTGCTTTCTGATCATACAAGTGAAGATGAGTTCTATGCCTCAAGCTTCTTAGTTCCCTTGCAGTACTCTTCATTTTTCTGGTACTAGGCATTTTTCGATCCCTCGATCTCTTCTTGTTCTCAGGTAGGCAAGCATCCTTGATCGATGCCTTCATTTCTCCTACGACTGGACACTAAGTCTTGAGAAGTACGTATATATCTATATCTTTTTTACTGTTAACTGGTATCGTGATAAGGACTTACATCACGTATAGTAGTTGATCTCAGCGAAGCTAGAGTTTCTTAATTGGTCTTCCATGTTTTCGTCGAGGAATGAATTGAGTTATGACAGACAAGAATGGTCATACTTCAAATGAGGCGCTGAAGTGGCCTCCTTTAGCCGGCGACTACATTGTCGGCAATCCAAAGGCGGCCATCGCTGTAATGACGTGCGGATCCTACGATCTGCCGAAACGGATCATCGAACTCAAAAGGAACAAGGTAGCGATAGCCGGATTCTGTGAGACAGAGAACGAGGGTTTAGCTAAGATAGTCCAAAACATTGTATCTAACCCCAACATACGGCACATCATTGTCTGCGGAGAGCGTGTGAAGGGCCACGAACCTGGGCAGACAGTCATAGCGCTCCATTTAGGTGGAATAGACGAAAAACACGCAGTTACTAACAGCAAGGGGACCATTCCCACACTTCTCCCCACATATTTTAGGGGTGACGACCCATCGAAATACGTTAAACGTTTCCAACAGCAAATAATCTCAGTTTTAGATATGGCTGACGTGACTTCGGTTGAAGCAATCGGATCAAGAATTGATGAACTCTCAACAGATAAGTCAACTCCTTTTCAAATGGAGCCAATCTATCCGCCTCAGCCTAAGGTGGCTCATGATTGGAGGAAAGCCGTGTCCACTTACATCCAGAAGACAAGTGAAAATGCGACAAGAAACAGGAGCGTCCTCGGTTCCATGTACACCTATTTCGGCTCTAACCTTTTGGTTTATGACTTATGCGGAGTAAAAGTGGGAGGGCAAAGAGGAGAATACCCCACAGTAATGGCCGGAACAATCTTCTACGTCAAAGACAAGATAGTCACTGATGCAAAAACCGGAGCGTTTGACAAGAAGGTTGCCGCAGAGCTTATCCACAAACAGGATGAACTCTCCCTGCGTTACAGTATCCCAGCAATGGTTCATATAGTTGGTCAAACGCCTGACGCAGTAGAGCGATACTTACTGTTCGCAGTCGACCACACTGATTCACCTATCGTCATAGATTCCAGCTTGATGGATGTCCGAGTTCATGGCATCAGCCTTGCAAAGGACATCGGCATTGAAGACAGGGCAATCTACAACTCAATAATTACTGTCAACACTGAAGAACGAGAAAAACTCAAGGAGATTGGGGGCGCAAAATACGCTATATGCTTACCTTATGAGGAGTCAGCTGAGGAATCAGTCAAGAAAGTGAAAGAGGTATTGAGTTTCTACGGCAAGGTCGTAGAGAAACCAATCATTGACCCAGGTGTACCAAAACTTGGTGGTGGAGCACTAAGCGCACTTGAACGCGCGTGGATCCTGAAGAATCGACTCGGTCTTCCAACAGCTATAGGTATTCACAACCTCCATTCAAACCTAAGAAAACCCAGCGACATCAATTTTGACTTCGATTATACTCTACCAACTCTCTTCGGAATCGACATAAATCTCTATGGTCCCATCAAAAATGCGCAGAGAGTTTTCCCATTTATCGCTGGAGCCGAGGTCACCGTTGCAGACGAGTCACTTAAGATTCTCGGCGTCCTCCCACGCCCACCGCATCCATACTACAATCTATTCAACGAAGAAGGATCAATTCCATAATCCTTGAACTATTAGTATCGATCCACAGCTTGTAGACGGAAGGTATCACAGATGTACGGTCCATTCCTGACGCGCAGCAGAAATGTCGACATGGGTTTTCGTTCAATAGTTAACAAAATCGTCGAGAACGGGAAGACAGTGTACACAGAGAGAAAGAGGCAGAGAACATTAGAGTGCATCTGTGGAATTGCCCACATAACCGACTGGAGAACTGGCAGCGTTATCCCGCAGAACTACATCGGCTTATCTCCTCAGATAATCGAACATCAGTACTGGCCCCAATACGCATCCTCCGAGAAAGGTGAGCACACCTATACCTACGGCTGGTGCATGCGGAAACGATTTGGATTCAATCAAATCCAATACATCGTTGATGCTCTGAAGAAAGGTGAACACACTACTTTTGCGCAGTTCTGGAACCCGGTCGTAGACTCAAAAAGCCCCGATCCACCTTGCATCAACATAGTAATGTTTCAGAGGGTAAAGGACAAGATAAACCTCATAGAGTACATTCGAAGCAATGATATTGCCAGAGCATGGTCCGAGGATGTATCCGGTAGCTACGCTGTCTTTCTGACCGAGATCGCTGCGCATTTCGGTGGCGCATCTGTCCGAGGCGACATACTGACCGTAAGTGGTTCAGCACACGTATATGAGACAGCACTAGACGAGATCAAGGAACGATTCCAGTCTTCCTATTCGGCATCCAATCCAAAACCCGTAGAGAACACGTCAACGCTAATTGGTCCAGTATTACGTGCCGTGAAAAACGGAGAAAAATGCTCCAACGTTGTCGAAGGAACCATCGAAGAATACTCGCATAGGATCGATAATCACAGCATGCCACTGTCCGTTTGTCTTAAGGTGTACCCAACCAAGGAACAAGAAACGGGAGATAGTTCATCGCACTTGAATGCCCTTGAGAACAGACCCAGTAAAGCTCTACGGCACTTTGAAGGAAGAAATGATCAAGGCTCCTTGGAGACTATCGATCAAATAACCTGGGCCAAAGCCAGAGCGGAGTCAACTCCTGAAAGCAGAAGGATAGTATTGACGCCCAACAACCCATGGAAACGTGACTACTCTCTGAACCCGATCATAATACAGTTCCTAGTCAGAGAAGAAACTATCTACACAATCGCAATGTATAGAGACGTCAACGTTGGAAGAGTCGATGAGGACCTGCAGCAACTCTTAGCAGTTGCGAATTCGGTAAAAGGAAGAAATCACAAATTAGGCCCGCTGATAATGTTACTGGTTCAAGTCAGGCAATGAGACTTGAGTTTAACCTAGTTGTCAGGTTTTTGGGCGCTCTCTCCGGTTTTTTCCTCTATGTAATCACTTATTCTTTTAATGCCTTGCTCGATTCTATTGTTTGGTTCCGACACGAATGTCATCCGCTCATGGTTCTTGCCGTTCTTGCCGAACACGTCTCCCGCGATCACGATAACGTTCTTCTTCAGTCTCAGCTCATCAGCAAACTCTTCTTCGTTCAGCCCTAGCTCCTTTAGGTAGTTCCCAAAGTCTACGAAGTAGTAGAATGCACCTTGTGGTTTTGTGATCTTGACCTTGGGCAAGCATTTCTTTAGGAACGTCCACATTACATCGCATCTTTCTTTGTAGGTTGGTATGATTTTCTCAGTGAGATACCTGTCTTTGGCTTCTGGATCATTCAAGTACGCTGCTACCCCAATTTGGGCGAGCGTTTCTGGGCAAAGTGACAGATACTGTGCGTACTTCTCCATGCCATCGATTGCTTCAATTGGACCGTATGAGTATCCTAGTCTAAGTCCTGGTATGGAAGCTTCTTTAGAGAAACTGCAGATTGTGATGGTGCGTTCCTCTGCGCCCGGCAGTGTGCTGACCCAGCAGTGGCTTCCTTCGAAAACCGTATGCTTGTAGGCATCGTCACAAACAATCCAAAAATCATGGTCGCATGCAAGGTCAACGATCGCCTTAGCAATCTCATGCTTGATCACACGACCAGTGGGGTTATCAGGCGAAAGCAAGACAAAAGCCTTGGTTCGTTTGCTAATCTTCTTCTTTAGGACCTCAATATCTGGCTGGAATCCCTCATCGACGTATACTGGCAAGGCAACTCCTTTGGCATTCATGATTTTCAGGACTTCCGGATAGCCGAGGTAAGTCGGATCAGCAAGTATCACCTCATCACCTGGGTCGAGAAGGGCTCCCATCGCCGCGAAGATCCCCTCAGTCCCCCCGTGAGTCACCAGAACGTTGTCAGAGCTGTCAAGTTTTACTTTCCCATACTTGTCTAGGTCTCTGACTATCACCTCACGTAAATCCAGTGAACCCCTTGTTCCCCCGTAAGAGACAGCTCTCCAAGGATCATTTAGCGCTTCCTTAAGCTTGTCAACAAGTTCGGTGGGCGGCGGAAGACTTGGTGCGCCTCCCCCGAAGCTTATGATGTCCTTCCTGTCCTTGGCTAGTGCTAGCCATGCTGATGTTCGACGGATAGCTGAGGTCTTGATCTTGGCCACTTGATCAGACAAACGGGGCATACCAAAGATTCCTCCTCAAGTGACTTGGAATAGAGAACAAGAATAGTTACCCTCAAACTCACCGTTTCTTTCTTATCGTATTTATCTCTTTTTCAAAACGAATCAAGATGAAGCGTGAAAGATTACAGAAGGTGATTAATTCAATCGTAGTTATTACAGTGTGTAATCGATGATGGAATGGCGGGCCCGGAGGGATTTGAACCCACGACCCCCGGCTGTCCTCCAAGGTAAATGCTCGAAGGCCGGCGCCCTATCCTGACTAGGCCACGGGCCCACCGCATTCTGATATCGCATCAAGAAGCCAGACTGATGGTTCTTAGTCACAATTCTTTTGGATTAGTTGGTTTGCCAAACAATTCATCCGGATCGGAGCTTATATTGATTTACCCTTTTCTACATCTCTTCTGGCACTTGGATTCCGAGTAGACTGAGCGCATTAAGGAGTGTTTGCCTGGCTGCTATCACAAGTGCAATACGAGCCTCCTTCTCTTTGTCGGGTGCGTTTAGGACAGGTCGTCTTTCATAGAATTTGTTGAACTTCACTGCCAAGGCGTATGCGTAACTTGTCAGGAGATTGGGTAGGTAGTCCTCTGCGCATCTTATTACTATCTCAGGAAGCGCGGCTATTTCCTTAACCAAATCAACTTCCGACTCTTCTGAAAGTACATCTAGCTCAAGATTAGCTAGATTAATCGCCTTTTCTTGACCGGCTTTCTCCAGGATACTACTTGCCCTCACAGCTGCATACTGAATGTATGGTCCAGTTTCCCCATTAAAGTCAGTCACCTTATCATAGTCAAATATTATTGTCTGGTCAAGGTTAAATTTCGCCAACCAATACCTCACAGCTCCGACTCCTATCATTTCACTTATTTCCCTCTTCTTCAGTTCAGGAAGACTTGGATAATTCTTGCTCACCTGTTCGTATGCCTGCAGTGTGGTTCTGTTGACTACGGCGTCTGCGTGGAAGCCAAACCAATTTCCTGATCTTCCAGAAAATCTTCCGCCTGCAATCTCAACATGCTTGTACGATAGATGGATGGAGTTGTTGAATTGGGCTTCATGCCCGAGTAACTTCAGACACAAACGCACAATCTGCTGGAGGTACTTTTGTTCATATCCTATCACGTTTATGACCCTATCAGCATGCGCGAATTTTCCGCGTTTTTCGCTTCCAAGTATAGGCGAAGTAGCCCAGAGCACCTTTCCATCGGGTTGAACGTGGTGGATCCTGTACTTCATATCCGTCTTCAATAAACCAAACTTCCACATCTGGTACGCGATGTCGCTAGCGATGTAAGTTGGGACACCAGTCGATCGGACTATGACTTTGTCACTACTTTTTAAGTCCTTGAATTCTTCTAAGTGACCCAGCTTAGCAACAAAGCAACCTTTGTTTTTGCCCTCACTCTCAATGCCGAAATGTTCAGGCGTGTTCTTTAGCTTCTCGAAAGCTTCACTCCAAACGTGAGCTTGACCAATGTCACTCTCCCAGACCATCAAATCATAGAATATGCCGAGTCTCGACGTAGTCTCAATATTCGACTCGAGGCACTTTTCCGACAACATTCTTGCAAACCTCGATATCTCATGGTTCTCATCGTGCATCGTTCGCATTATTTCCTCGATTTCATTTTCGAGGTCGGGCTTCTCCATTAGTTTTGAGTCTGCTTTAGAATATACGAGCCCATACCATAAGTCAAGCTTCATGTCGCTGTCTCTGGGGACATCTAGGTGTGTATTGTTGTTGAAGCCCCAAACCAGTACGGCAACCTGCCTACCCATGTCGTCGATCAGATTCTCGACTTCAACATTCCAGCCACAAGCAGTGTAAATCCTTGAGACGATATCGCCTATCACAGAATTCCTTAGGTGCCCGATATGCAAGGGCTTGGTTGGATTAATCGAAGTATGCTCAACAAGAACCTTTCTCCCCTTTCCAGAGTTGTTCCAGCCATACTTGTTTCTCTGCTTCATCACCTGATCAATGGTTCTTTTCACTAGGCTCGCGGTTTTGGCGAAGAAGTTTAAGTAACCAGGTTGTTCAACCTCAACGCGGTCAACCAACCCGCTGCCTATGACTTGAATGTGCTCTCTAATCTTGTTAGCCAGCTCAATAGGCTTCAATTTGAGTTGCCTGGCAAGCCTCAATGATATTGTTGATGCAAGGTCACCAAGCTTGGGATCTGGTGGCTTCTCAAATGTCTCCTCTAGAGGAAAGGTAGTCGAGATCCTCATCTTGGAGAGTGCTCGCTCAAGCATAGCCTTGACTTCTTGACTTAACTCCGATAACAACTCGCTCACCTGCCCGGAAACGCCGTGAGAGTCATGACCCCAACGTGACGGTCAAAGCGGACCGCCAAACGTCTACCTAACACTGGACACGTCACTCTTACTTCTCTTCCCTTAAAGTAAAATGTCTAACCATAAAACTCTATTGCCAAGAATAGTAAGGTGCGTATACATCGGGGTACAATCGTCATCTGGAGAAGTTCCGTAGTATCATGGTCGGTGACTTGTTTTTGTGGCGGGCCCGGAGGGATTTGAACCCACGACCATCGGCTGTCCCCCAAGGTTCGGAGGCCGACGCCCTATCCTGACTAGGCCACGGGCCCACGACATATGAGTGACGCCAATCTGCTTTATAGTCTTGGTCATTGTTCAGCTAGCCACCACGCTTGCCGCTTCCCGTTTCTTTTACCTCTCTGGAACTTGAGAAACGGTTTCCCAAACTTTTCCTTGTGTCTATCCTCGATTGCTTTTATTCGCTCGAGGATCATTCTTCTTCTGAGAGCCACTACTTTCTCCAATTCCTTCGTGGTGGCACTCTTGTTTTCGAGTATGTATTTGATTACTTGCTTATCTGCCTCATCTGAGGCGATAACCTCGAGCAAAGCCGGGATTTGGGTCTCTAGGCTTTGAGTACTAAGTCTCTCTAGAGCTTCCTCTACAGCAGCTATTCTGCTTCTGAGTTCAACTATCTCATCTGTTTGACTTTCAATTGACTTGGGAGAAGATTCCCGTTTGAGCTTGTCAATTATGGCTTGTCTTATATACTCAGATCTGTACCTAAGCTCAACCTTCTTCTCTATCTCTTTCAGTAGCTCCTTAGGAATTCTCAAAGTCACTGTAACTAGTTCTCTCATTTTCAGTCATTCCTCTTGGGATCAGCGCTCCCTTGGTGTACCACGCTTCACCCTGCAACATACGATCCTAGTCCTACATAGTAAGAAGAACGCTGTTATGATTTATGGTTTAACATTTCCATAAAGCTTTTGAACGCCATGAGTTCTTCTAGCATAGAGGTTTCCGAGAGTGGATGTTGCCCATGATCCGTGAGTTCTCCAACAGGGTAGATAGGTTGCGCAAAGTCATGGAACGGGAGGAGCTCGATGCGTTGCTGCTAATGAATCCTCGGAACGTGTTTTACATCTCGGGGTTCGCGCCCATGACCGAGCAACTACCAGTCGCACTTCTTGTGCCGCACAGCGGTGAACCTTGCATGATTCTCCCTGCAATGGAACTTGAGAGGTCGCGGGAGTCGTCGTGGGTGAAAGACATCAGGTCTTATACACAGTACTCATCTTCGAGTAAGAATACTGTCCGGAGACCACTTGGATCAGAGAGTTTCATGACTGAAGTTCAAAGCCTGATCGAGAACTACAATCTCTCCACTTCCACGATTGGAATGGAGTTCTCACATGTCACTGTTAGTACATTTGAGATGCTACGCAGACGACTTGACAAAACGGGATTCAAGGATGTTTCTGAGATTCTCCTTGAAACTCGATCCGTGAAGGATTATGAGGAGACAGAGATGCTCCGTGATTCACTTGAGATAAGCGAGAGAGGAATCAGAACAGGTATCGAACTAATTCAACCGGGAATAACTGAGCTTGAGGTTGCCGCTGAAGTTGAACGGACTATGAGGAAAGCTGGATCCAAGAGAACGGCATTCGATAGCGTAATCGCCTCAGGACTAAGAAGCGGTCAAAGACTGACTTCAGCCAAGCAAAAAAGGATAGACGCAGACGAACTTGTCGTGATGAATGTCTCAGCGATCCACAATGAGTACTGCTCAGATGTTGCCAGGACAATATACACAGGGAAACCAGGGGAGAAGCACAAGAAGTTCTTCGAGTTATCAAAGAAGACTCTCTCCAAGGCGATCGAACAGATCACACCTGGCACTACGTCCGGTGAGATAGTCAGTTCAGTCAGGCACTTCCTAAGAACATTATCAGTCGGAGAGAACACTATGGATATTTCAGGTTACGGGATAGGATTAGAACTGTACGAGTACCCAAGGATATTCGAGGACGAAGTGCACTTAATCAAGCCTGGCATGGTTATATGTGTAAAGGTTGGAATGTTGATCCGTGAAGTTGGCGGAATAAGAATAGGGGAGACAATTCTGGTTACAGATGAGGGTAAGGAAGTATTGAATAAACTCCCAGTTGACACGATCTAAGACTACAGCTCATCAAAAAGAGCTCTCACAGATTTCTAAGCGTTGCTTGGCGCCTCAGGGTCATTATTCAATTACTGCTTTTTTCTCGTTCATCCAATAATTTACACGAAACTCTTAATTAGGTGCTAAGATGACTTGTATAAACCAGCGTAAGTCAATCATCGAGACTCGGGGAGAGCAACTTGAGGTATAGAAGCGATCTCCAGTATTCTGCTCGAGTAGTCACAGTTATCGCCTTATTTGTGATTCTTGCCACGCCGTATATGGCAGTTGCCTCGCTCCCCACAGGCTCTGGTGAGGGGTATACCCAGCTTGCAAGCGGTTCTGGAACATCTCTCCCTAAGATAGATCCTCAACTCAGAGAATTGATAGGCCACCAGACAAATTGCGATGCAAAGATAATCGTCGTCTTGAAGCAAGAAAGTGACGTAGGGCTGATTGAAGAAATCTCTAGGGCAGATCCCAGTTTCAGGCTCATCACAAGATTCGAGATAATACCGGCTGTCCTGATTGAAGGACCTCTAAATAAGATTAGCAAGCTCTTCTCGATCAGCGAAATTCGGGGAGTGTATTTGAACAAGGAATTCAACGTAGGTCCTATAAACAAAACACTGAGCAGCACAAGCTCAATGTCTCCTGCATCACTTTGGATTCAAGCAATCAACACAACACCAGTACGAGCCATAACCAATGGCTCTGGCGTCACAGTAGCAGTGCTTGACAGCGGCATCTACGACAGCCACCCGGACCTCGCCGGCAAGGTTGTTAAGAACACATCATTTGTCAACACACTCTACGACTACCAGCTTAACGAATCATCCGATGACTACCTTGGGCACGGAACTTACGTAGCCGGAATAATAGCAGGTGGAGGAATCGTATCAAGCGCGTACGAGGGCGTTGCCCCTGGTGTCAAACTGATAAGCGTAAAGTGTATTGACGAGTACGGCCAGGGATTCACAGCGGGAATAATCAAGGCGATAGAGTGGGCTGTCAGCCAAAGCTGTGATGTAATAAACCTATCAATTGGAGGAGGCGCTGCTGATCCAGATGATCCCATAAGCCTTGCTGTTGACAGCGCCGTAAGAAGCGGGGTGGTCGTAGTGGTCTCAGCCGGGAATGGTGGACCGGACTACTCTACTGGAAGTTCTCCTGCAGCAGCTAGGCTGGCTATATCTGTAGGAGCGTCAAATGGCACTAAGTCAATAGCAGATTTCAGTAGTAGAGGGCCAACGTTGGATGGTCGACCGTATCCTGATGTGCTTGCACCGGGTGTTGACATAGTATCTACACTGGCTTCAGGGTCAGCAATCGCTGACTACGCCGAGCGGTTTGATCTACCGTCAGGTAACTATGTCTCATTGGGGGGAACAAGTGCATCCACGCCCTTGGTTTCGGGTTCAGTTGCTTTACTTCTGAGCAGTCTAACCCAGCTAAGATCAGTGGCTCCAGGAGAGTCCAAGGTTGAGATAGCCACGACGATTCGAATTGCACTGATGCGCACAGCAAACAATAGCGTAGGAACAGATGTGAACACGTATGGTTCAGGAATAGTGAATGTCGGATCAGCGTATGCTTATTTGGGGCAGTTCAGTGGGTCTCCGTACCCTATTCTCGATGTATACCCGAAGACTCTCATCAACGCCCCATATCTTGTGGGGTTCCTAGGTGATTCATTTGCAGTGAATCTGTCACTCTTGACTGCATACAAAGCGAGTCTAAACATTGCTGTCAGTGGTAACGCTACCCAATTCATCAAATTGCGAAACTCGACATTCACCAACATAGTTGGTCTCACTCCCATCAACGTGAACATCTCAATACCTGTCAACGCCACTCTCGGCAAGTATGTGGCTCAGATAGGATTCATAAACACAAGTTCAACTCATCTCATAACCGGGGAAAACGTGACAGTGGGTTTCACTGTCAAAAGCCCAAGAGGTCGTCTATACTTCGACGTATTCCACACCGACTCAACCTTCTCAATAAGATCTGATCTCTATAAGCTCGCCTTAAGACTGACAAACGAATCGTATAGTGTCTATGAAAGTGATACCCCACTAACCTATTCTGAGATCAGCCAGTACGACATTCTGGTGCTTACGGATCCGCAAATAATGTTCGGTGTAGAAGAGGTTAATGCCATCCATGACTTTGTAGCGAAAAACGGATCGCTCCTTATTTTTGGCAACTATTACCCACGGATTGCAGCTGAGGCAGTCAACGGCATAACAGCCAGATACGGCATCCAATTTAACAAAGACTTCATAGCCAACTACACTGACATGGTCACAGGCGACATACTCAACTCCCTAATCAACGTGACTGACTTGGCATCCCACCCTGTTACAACTAACGTGGGCAGTTACTTGTTTGGTTATGGTTCAAGCCTATCGGTTAATACATCGATGGCAACACTACTTGCGAATACCTCTATGCAGTGGAGTAACCTTCCGATTTTAGCGGCATACGACTCACCTGCAGCGGGCAGAGTTCTTGTTTCAGGAAGCATGCTTTTCGCAACAGATGGCTACCTACTGGACAAATCCAATCTGGGAAACGCGAAGCTAGCAGACAATATGATCAACTGGTTGCTCAGAGATGGAAATATGTCTGTCGAAGTTGTTGCACCTAGCACTCGGCTGAAGAGCGGCGAAACATTCCAGATCGGATTACTGGTCGTCAACAGGACTACTGGCAATTTGCTAGGATGGAACGTGACTTGCACAGCTATTAATGGCTCATCTATACCAGTTCGCCTAATCAACAGCACGAATGGAATCTATTACAACATGTCACTCATATTTCAGTATCAAGGGTTCTACACACTCAGCGTCAGGGCTAACTCGGATGGGAATGCGATCCTGAGAGAATTCAATCTCGAGGTGGTCAACGCGGCACCCGAGATCCTGAATATTAGCCTTGAAACCTACCATAATCCCTTAGTCTCTTACCCTCTGCCTACATATTTCAAGGGCTACCTGCCCAGCGGCACGCCAATCATATCTCGATTTGGCGACTATGTGAACATAACTATCAAAGCATCAGGCGTCGACTCGGGCTCAAATGTGACTGTTTACTTGACACGATACCCTGATCTATATCTATCCAGCGACAAGCCCATCACGTATATTTCGATAGAAGCGGAGCTTGTAGATGGAGCAACCCACACCTACCGAGCACAATACCGCCCGACGCTTGGCAATAGCACTGACATCTACTTCTTCTGGATTTCAGCAGATAATGCTGGTCACATGTCACTTTCAAATGAAGTAGGGGCGATTATGGTTGCTAGCATAGATCCAATCATAAATAAGACGACCTCAACCATCAACGGTCGTACGCTTTCGGACTTGGGGCAAAACATCTACCTCACGATTAATACTGGCGATACGGTGTCAGTGACGGTAAATGGATCTGATGCTGAAGACATGCCGAGGAATATGAGAGCATGGGCAATCCTGCTTGACCTAAGTCTCTTCAGAGTTCCTGGCTTCACAAGCGCAGAACTCATCATCTCGAACCTTACATTCAGTAGTGAGACCTCAACCTTCAGTGGAGCTCTGACGATACCATCATCTGGCTCAGTCAATTATACAAGTGATAACCGAGAACTACTCTTGGTAAATAGACTATTCGCCCTAGTCCTTCTGCTAGTTGATTCCGATGGAGCTTACTCCATGGGCGTAGCATACGTGTGGATCGTACATGGAACCGAAATACCTGTCGCACTAATACTGACTATACTGCTCGTTTCCGTCGCTATTCCCATATTGGTCATAATACTCATTGAAAGGAGAACCAAGAAAAAACTAGCGGGGGGTCCGCAACCAGAACAATTTGGGACCCTTGATTCTCGAGGGCACTCATTCTCCAAGATTATTCTCTATTCTATTTCCAACAGCTGAGTTTTGCAACATTAGAGCCCTGTTCAACGCCTAGGTCCTCTGCTACTGCACTACACTTCGCTCTGAGAAGGAATGCTATGCACGTTCCACTGGTTATCCTCTCTTCATTTATGGTTTCATAACTCCCCATTCCCTTTGACATGACTAGATCCGAATCTGCGAAATGCCTCCTTAGTTCCTTCGATGACTCTGAAAGGATGAGGCCAACGGAATCCGTACCTGTGGTAATCACCTTGTCTGCTACTTCCGGAATCTTGGCTATCAAAGCATCCTCCATGGTCGCATCGTTCAGCACGGGACCAGACTTTACAGCCACAACAACGCTCGAACCCATTTTCTTAATCTCTTCGATGAAGAGGGAATCTATTACGATCTCCCCGGCGTTATCAGCCAGATAGAGGATCTTCTTTGAATCTTTAACTTTCGCGTAGATCTCTGGGATCTGGTCTATCTCCAATTGCTCTTCAGCCTTATCCAACAGTTGTGGAAAGTTCTCCAACTCTTGATTGTGTTCGAGAATATCAAATTCGATAGAGTTACCGACTATGGCTGCAAGACAAGCTTTTCTGAACCTCTTGTACGCTTCGCGCTCACTTCCTAATATGCTTCTTAACTTTGGGAGTAGTTTCAGCGCGTAGTTGTTAGAAAGAGTCTTCTTCTCCTTGTACGGGTCAGCGCAACATGTTTCCTGTCTTATCAAGCGGTCTCTGAAAGTTCCGAGCGTTGCTGACACCGCGTCTTGTGAGAAATTCTCGGAGAGAAATTGAAGCAACTTCTTAATGGCCCGCATCTTGACCTCGGGGTTCGAAGTTGCAAGCTCTATTTCCCTAACCCCGCGGTGCAATAGGCATGCGGCACACATTGGCTTAACTTTCAACTAG
>JAUQYT010000182.1 GCA_030587605.1 Candidatus Njordarchaeum guaymasense | reverse complement strand
TGTTTGGAGTAAATATCTCTTGGTAGTAATTGAGTCCATCATCTTCTCCATGAGGGGCAACTGCAGCAATGGCTCCCCGCCGTAGAATATTATGTCTGGTTCAGAATCTTGTTTCAAGAAGTTCTCCAAATCTCGGACTGTGTAACTGACCTCAGTCGATTTTGGCTCATTATGGGCTTCTCCGTATCCACAGTAATCACAGCGTAGGTTACATGCGCGAGTCAGGATCACAAAATACAGCATAAGGGTAGTTCTCCCAGCACCTTATAGGCAAGGCAACTGTGTAGTTGTTTTTTGCGCGGAAGGTTAACGTTTCGTTGACGCGGTTATTTATACTTTTACTCGAGAACTCCTCGGTGGCTCCCTAGTTTAATGAGAGGTGTGGAGTTCTACCACATGAAAAAAGCTTTTAGAAGAGATGTATGTGCTACTAGAGATGGCGATTTAATGAGATTTCACAGAAAACTTGAGAAAGCCGTAGCAAAGATCAATGAGAAACGACTCAAGGACCCGAAAATCCAGGAAGCGCTGAACCGTTACAATAGAAGAAGTCTGGTCTTTAAGGTCCGAAACGATGCGACATACGTGTTCTACTTCTCAAGAGACGGAGTGAGATACGCAGTAAACCCTCCTAAAGAACCCAGAAGCATGTATGTGGAAATTGATCTGGAAAGAGCCAAGAAACTGGTATACAGACAGACTCTGGGTATTTTTGACATCCCACACATAGTCCATAGGAAAATCAAGATGGCTGACATCAATTTCGCAAGAAAGCTATTTGGAGCTAAATAGGATTTCACGGAAGGAGGTGAACCAAATGGCTACGCAGCAGAGAAAGATTGAGTTTCAGGCAAGCTTGTCTTGGGATGGAAAGAGCGGTGGCGAAGTCAAAGTGAGTAGCGGTCATGCTCTCCGCATCGATACGCCTAGAGACTTTGGAGGCGAAGGCAGATACCCCTGCCCTGACGAACTGTTCTTCTCCGCAATTGGAGGGTGTCTCATAACAACATTCCTGTATATGCACAAGAAAATAATGTTCAATCTGAAGGGCTTACAAGTCTCTGTAACCGGTAACGTCGAATCAATGGGCACTGAAGGATTCCGGATCAGGCGGGTGGGAGCGAACATGAATGTGGAGACCGATCAAGAGGGCAAGGACAAAGCCCGAAACTGCATTGAAATGACGAAGAGATTCTGCCACATAACTCGAAGCATAGAAAAGTCAATTCCAATAGAAATATCATGGAAGGTAACTGTAAGAACCAGCAATTGACCGAACACGTAAGACGGTGAGTGGGGAACAGTCTGTCAAGGCACACTTACTCTGCTATTCATAAGTTGAAAACTGTGCCCATTGCGCCTGGTGCGACCCTTCGTGGCATCTCGTTCATTATTTCTGCGGTAAACTTGAAGCTGCTGCAGTAGATTGGACAAATGATTTCGGGATCCAAGTTTCTAACATATTCTAGGCTATTCCGTGCTATTCACGCCATGCCCTTCCAATTCTATCCGCCCAGGCGATGTAGTTCGTCTTCTAGTCCCACGACGTCAGCGGACATACTCGCTCCTGCAAAGAAGGCTGAACCCAGAGTTGTTGCAACGAGAAGAGCCGCAAACAGTCTCCAGCTCAGAGACACCCGTTTCACAGCATACCTAAACGTAAGGTAACACCTCTATCTTCCAAGATATCTCAACAAAGAACAAAACAGGCTAATCTCTCCCGCACCGCATGAAGCGCTTCGTGTCAGCTAACGCCTTTTCAAAGGTATCCTTCCCATCAACCCATATGTATCGCTTTCGAGAACGAAGTCGTAAAAATCGCCGAATATATCAAATTTGTGGCGCATATTCCTATTCTATTAAGTTCTTACTTGTTTTCTGTACTGAGAAATTCCTTTGCGGTTAGTGCGTATACTTTCGTTATCGTCGTAAGGTCATTGATGTCTATCCACTCGTCACCAGCGTGTGCGCCATTGTCCGTTCTCAATGGACCGTATGTGACCGTCGGTATTCCCGCTTTCATGAAGAACCGTGCGTCAGTCAGTCCTGTCATCCTATACATGGGCAGCTTCTTCCCCAGTACGCCTTCTGACACATGTTGAACAAGTTTAACTATTGGCGCTTCCGGGGATATTATGGCTGGCTTCGCCGTCAACGGCATCTTGAGGTCAAGTTTCAGATCAGGATCAGCTTTCTTCGCTTTCTCGATCTCAGAGAGGATCTGTTTCTTCACCACTTCAGGGTCTTGGTCGGGTACGACGTGAGTATCGATCCAGGCTTGGCACTTGTCCGGTACGATGTAGAATCTAGTGCCTCCCTGGATTGTGCATGGAACCACTGTCGTGTACTCTTCATGTGTTTCGGGTGATGTTGGATACTTCGACTTCGTTTCATGTAAGTTCTTTTCAACTTCTTTGTAGATGTTGATGATCTTCGTCATTTTCTCGATGGCATTAACGCCATGGGTTGGCAAGGTTCCGTGAACGCCTTTCCCTTGGACTGTTATTATTGAAGGGAAGAACCCGTTGAAGGAACTCACTATGCTGTCCGTGTAGCCATCTGTGCACAAGCACGCATCCCCACTTACCAACCCCTTGTTCAGGGCAAACCCTATTCCAGACCACGATCCTATCTCCTCGTCCGCTGTGTAGACGAAGTCTAGGTTCCCGTTGAGTTCGATGTCTGAGTTGATGAGTGCCTCTGCTGCGGTCAGCGTTATTGCTATCCCGCCTTTATTGTCATTTGACCCTCTCCCATATATCCTTCCATTCTTGACTAAACCCGCAAAAGGATCTACTGTCCATCCATCACCCTTTGGTACAGTGTCCATGTGAGCATTGAGTATTAGGGTCGGTTTCTTGGTTTTGCCTTTCAGTCGTCCGATTATTGTCTTTCTCTTGCTCGTTAATGAGAGCAGGAAGAGGAGTTCTCCAGGGAGTTGACCTTGCTTGAGCCACTGCTTCGCTTCGATGGCAAACTCATCTATGCTCAGCAAGGCATCGGCATCTGCTTTTGGAATGCATTCAATGACCTTAGCTTCGATGCCTAGCTTCTTCATTCTCGACTCTACTGCATTTACGATCTGGTCATAGTTTCCCGGTGGGTTCTCTGATCGGGCTGAAATCATTTCCTGAAGAAATCTAATTGATTCTCCTTTAAGCGCATCCACTTCTTTTGAAATGCGACTTATTTGATTGTCATTTTTCTTAGCCAAGCCTCACATCACCACTAACCAGAGAAATGCCTCTCTTTCTCTATACTACTAGAATGTGCTCGTGTCCCTAATAATCTTCTAAATAAAGCTGATCACGCACCTAGAACTAGCTTCTAGAATGTTCTCTAATTACTACTACGATTATCGCTTTCTTTGGTTCATGAGCGTTTTGGTCTGGCTTGTTGAGGTCTTGTTTCAGTTTCTTACGGTAGCCGCACGTTCTTGACCCCTTGATCCTCGAGAAACTTGCTTACTTCCTTCATGGTTGGTAAACAGGTTCTCGCTCCAAGCCCCGTACATTTTATTGCTGCAGCCGCGTTTGCAAAGGTTGCGGCAGTTACTGGGTCTATTCCTTTTATGATGCTTGTCGTGAATGCTCCGTTGAAGGCATCACCCGCGCCGGTTGTGTCTATCACGCAGACCTTGAAGCATGGTATGACTTTGCTAGTTTTCTCCGTTGCGACTAGGCAACCCTTTTCGCCAAGGGTAATCACAACGATTCTTGGACCTTTTCTGAGTAACGTTTTCGCGGCTTCTTCCGGGCTCGCGGTCTTGGTCAGTTCCATTGCTCCACTTTTCTGTGGAAGTAGTATGTCTGTTAGCTTCACCATTTCTTTGAGTGTGTCCCAGCCTCTTCCCGCAATCTGCTTCTCTAGGTCAAAAGACACTGTTACGTTGTTTTCCTTAGCTATCTTCGCAACGTAGGTTGAGAGGTCTGTGTGGATTGCGGTTGTGTGCAGGAGCTTCGACTTTGAAACGTAATCTGGTTTGATGTCCTCTTTGTTCAACCTCGTTGTTAGCATGTGATGGCTTTGGATGATCACTTTTTGACCACTTTCATCCACTATCACGTAATTTACGGGGGTCGGTTTACCCTTCTTCACTAACGTTAGTGTTGTGTCAACCTTCTCACTCTTCAAGTCCTGTTTTAGGTATTCTCCTTCAGGGTCGTCTCCAACGGCGCCAACAAAACCTGCTGTTGTTGCGAGTCTCGAGACTGCGGTAACGTAGTTCGCCGTTACGCCGCCCGGGAATCTAGCTTGGTAAGTGCTGTCAACCTTCTCATCAGCCTCTGGAAGGTGTGGAACCTTCAGAACCATGTCGACTACGATCTCACCCACCCCTATTATCTCTGGCACAGTGCATCTCTACCTCCTCAACCAGCTATCTCCTCTCAACCCCTCAAGTGTTCTTTCCCTTTTTCCAGGCTGCTCGCATTATTCGATCGTCGCGTGTCTTTTCAGAATGTCCTCTTCGGTTACTCCTAGCTTTTTCATCAACTCACTTGCTAAGCAGTCGAGGAAGACGAGGGCTGAGATGTCAAAGAGCGATGTAAAGGGAGCTGCGGATTCATATTTGTCGGTTTTTGTTTTTCCTGGAATGATGCTCACGAGGTTAGCTATTCTACCTAGGGTTGAGTCTTTCTTCGAAGTCAGAGCGATTGTCTTTGCACCTATGTTTCTTGCCTCCCTAATGAATGTCGCCGAGCTTAGTGTTTCACCGGAGCCCGAAACGACTAAGAGGATGTCATCACGGTTAAGGGAAGGGGTTATTGTTTCTCCTAAGAAATACGACTTCAAACCCAGATGCATAAGCCTTTGTGCGAAGCACCTTGCAACCAGACCGCTCCTACCAGCCCCATACGAGAAAACTCTCTCTGAAGAAGACATCATGGATGCGATTTTATCAACAATATCCGGATTAAAGGCATCGTGAAACTTCTCAAGGTGTGTCAGAATTTCCGAGAAAGCCCTTTCAAAGCTCATACCTAAAACCTCCTTAGATTAGCCATCATGATAATAGGGAAGTAATAACGAAGATCCTTTTATCATTAAAAGCATATTGTATCTGGGGTGACCAGCTTGGGTACGCTTCTCGAGATTTTCGGGGACTCAGCGCAAGTCAAGGTCCTACAGTTTCTCGTAGAGAACCACAAGGAAGCTAAGATGATGTCTGAAGTGGCTGCAGGTGCCGGAGTGGCCAACTCGACGACCTCCCGAGTCATCGAGCCGATCGTCCAGTCAGGGATAGTCAAGGAAACGAGAATAGGAAAACAGATCAGAATGTTCA
>JAUQYT010000158.1 GCA_030587605.1 Candidatus Njordarchaeum guaymasense | reverse complement strand
TATGGGCGTTGTATCGGACAAGCTTACAGCTCAACTGGGAGCACGCGCCCACCAAACCGTTGGAAAAGGCGGCATGGGAACCGAAATGGTTGAGACAAGATTTCCAGTTCTCAACATCCTTGATGCAATATGGGTAAACGCCTTCCCGGGCAATGGACCAAGTACATCCTATTCGACGGCGACAAGAACCAACGTAATCGCAGCAAGCACCGATCCGGTGGCCCTCGACTATTGGGGAGCCAAGTACATCCTTCTCCAAGTAGCTCAGAATAAGGGATACGCCGGGGCCAGCTCCATAGATCCCGAAAATACCGGTTCAGGTTCCTTCGGGAACTGGCTAAGATTGTCCATGCGAGAGATAACTAATGCAGGCTACCAGGCTACAGTGGACGAATCACGCATGAACGTATACATAGCTAACGCGTGAATGCTGATACAGCTCAAGTCACCGTCTCTTGTGAAAAGAAAAGAAGACCAGCTGGGCGGGTTCCCTGACTTTTTGCAAGAGTTAAACTCGAAATGAGGCAATTGTCGCAAGAACAAGATATTGAAACTTTTTGACCGATAACGACTTATTACTCGTCAAAATCCTTTTGTTTTCCGATAATCGCTTTTATCAGAACTTAGATGACCTCTCTATTCATATCAGTTAGAAAACGAAGCAAGTACCGCGTTTTTCATTATTACGCCATCAACCAAAAAGAGCAGAGCCAGATGATAAACCGTTTTCCTAAATGAGAATGGCAAAAGAATGGCAATGTCTGAAATATATCTATAACGGAAAAAAAGATATCTTTCGAAGAAAGACCAGACAAGCCATTTGCGGTTGACCGATCCAGAAAAGTCGTGCTTTATAAAACTGCTAAATCCGTGGGCATTGACATCATAGTGTAGTGGACAGAGGGCAAGCGATTTGGGTTTTGGTGCTGTGGTAAGAAAGTCAAAACCCTTTCCGCTTGAGATCAAACTTCAAGAAATCGAAAAAATATAACCATCGTGAATGTTGCATTTCCTCGCTAGTTGAAAGGTTTTGTCGCTTTCATTGGAACTTGAACATCCAAAGGTGAGGGTGATACCTTCATTGAATCCAGGTTCTTTTGAAAGAAGGCGGGTTGTTGCTACACAGAATAGTTCCACCATATTGCCCGTAAATAACTTCTAATAATCACTGTTCGCAGAATCTGGTGCGTTTTGAATGTATACTGATGGCTGATTGTTCTAAGGAATGGAACACAGTGTTCTAGAGCGTGGTAATATAAGCTCCGTAGACTTCTTTGTTTTTACAGATGTGGGGCTATATTTGGAAGCAAACTGCGTGGCTACCATGAGGAAGAATCCTGTCAGAGACTGGTTCTTGAGGATTGCAGGATATTTTGTTCCTCTTTTTCAGTCGTTGCCCCCGCTCGGCGTCTGGACAGGCTTGATGACTGTTCCCCTCATCAGTTACTTGGTAATGTTGTTTTCTTCTATTCCAGAAAGCCTTCCCATTGCCTTAGAAGACCTATTCACTGACAGTGCATTCCTTCTGGACAAGACCTGCATCGTCATAGGCCTATTGATTCTCTGTTACTCTTCAGCCTATCTGAGAATAAATAGAAATAAAGGGCTGATAGTTTTTGGTCCCTACCAGCTGGTCAGGCACCCCCAGTATCTTGGCATAATACTCTTCACCCTCGGTCTCACCACTAGGAGCTACTGGATCCTTACGAAGCATGCATGCATGCATTTATATGCCGAAGGACCACACCTAACTATCAGGTGAAGCTCGCGACGGTGGGTAGAAGTGCCAAAAAGACTAAGTTCAGAAGTTCCAGAACTACCAGAATACGGGTTGAGAACAATATTCGGAGACTCAGTAAGAGCACGCATTCTCGACTTCCTCACCTTATATCGAGACTCAGCATACTCCATGAGTGAGATCGCCAGAAACAGCCATGTGTCATGGCGAAGCTTCAACCGGGAGTTTTCAGCCCTTGTAAACCTAGGCTTAGTCAAGCAGGTCGGAACATCGGGACGAGCCAAACTCTACAGGTACGCCAACCCCGAGAACATCATGGCTCAGTACCTTGTGAAACTAGCGAACCAAGTGGCAATAAGAGCAGCTAAGGAAGCAAGACTGGAATAGATACGCTACTCTTCTTTGTTCACCTATCTATCCTAGACCGGCCCTAATCGACTTCGAAAGGACAGATTTCAAAAGAAAGATTCGATTCTCTTTAACCAGCTCAAACTCAGTTCGGGGTTACAAAGAGCATTTGACTGAAAGCGAAGCAGGTAGCAAGGTTCATGGGCCTTCATGCAACTTAGACTATATCACTCTGCAATTACCAGCATTCGATGATGGTGCAATTCTACACGTTTTGTTCTCTGAAGCGTTTCAACACCTCTAATGGAACAGGATTAACATATTCTATCCCTATATGTTTGCAGAGCCGTTCAAAATCCGTGTCAGTAGTGATAATCGCGCTGGCATGTTCCTGTAAAGCAAATGCGAGATAGACGCAATCGAACATGTCGTGTCTCGTTTCCTCTGCCAACCTGAAACCCTCAACAATCATCTCTTTCTTGAGACCCGAATACCGCGGTCTATCATAGGCTTCAATAAAATGCTTAATCGCCTCTGCGCTCTCTTCCTCTGGGCATCTCCACCTTTTTGTCATAATCCAATAGGCTCTGACGGGAAGGATATCCATAATGAGCGGAATATAAGTGCCTCTCAACCCTTCTTCAACAACAGAGGAAATGTATTCGTTCCCAGGATGATCTTTCACTAGAAAAATTGCCAGGGTGTTAACATCAAGCACCTTTCTCTCTTTGGGTGCATCACTCGCCAAAAGTAGCCTCTCCCGAATCCAAGAATGCTTCTTTCGTCCACCTATCCATCCTAGATCGCGCTGTGATCGGCTTCGGAAGGATAGGCTTCAAAAGCAAGATTCCATTCTCTTCAACCAACTCAAACTCGGTTCCAGATTTCAGACTGAGCCTCTCCCTTTCCTCAGCAGGGATTAAAACTCTGCCCCTTTCGTCCATCCTAGTCTTTCCCATCGCGGACCGCCCACAGAAAACATTCCTTTTTTACCCACTTAAATCTTTCTGAAAAGCGAGCCGGAAATTACCATCAACCAGCAACACATACGCGTTGGTCTCGCGAGATGTGCATACTTGAGTAAGTGGACTGGGTAAATTGAATGGTTTATTTAGTAAACTATAAATGCCTTAAGAACCTATTGTAACAGTGATACAGAATGGAGAAGATACTTAGGTACACTCCCGAGTTCAAAATACTCTGGGACCTGATTAACCAGGGTAAATCTTTTACCATGCTTAAGCGAGAGACTGGATTGAGCAGCAGGTGGCTCAGTAGGACGCTTGTGGAGCTTCTCAAGGACAATTTGGTTCAGAAATCCGGCTCATTGTACGAGCTGGCTTCGCTTGAGAGCATCCGTGAGACTGTTCGGAATGAGCTGGACGAATTGAACCGAAACGTTGCGCTTCTGTTTCCTTCAGTTGGCACGCATGGGAAGGCTGTGCGCGCAGCAGAATTCATAGGTGAAGACCCGAATGTTGTTGGCGTAGTCCTTTTCGGGAGCGTGGCGAAGGGAACTGCTACCTTGGAGAGCGACATAGACCTTCTCGTTATATGCACAGAAAAGCCTGACTTGACCGACATCATCTATGATGCAATGGTAAACATTGAGGCGCCCATAGAAGCATTGACAATGACGTTTAAGCAGTTTCTCATAAACCTAATCGATGAGCCAACAATGATCTTCGGAGTGATCGAAGCCTACGAGGTTCTACAAGACCGGGGCAACATGATTAAGGGCCTCCTCAACTGGAAAGAAGCAGACATCAAAAAACGCTGGTTTTACGACACCGAGGAAGAAATATGGTTAGAGAAGAGATTGCAGCCCTACTTAAGACCGCACATGACCAGCTACTGAGAGCCGAAGACGCCCTTGCAAAAGGCTTCTATGACAGCTGCGCCCTATTCAGCGCGCTGGCCGCTGAGAACTCTACTTCAGCTCTAATACTGGCTTTAGGATCTAAACCGAGCAAGAAACATAGAAACTGGTACGTCCTCCAAATCATACCTAAGCCAAAGGAACTGGAACAAGATGTAGGCGGAGTATTGATGAAACTGAAGACAATGGAAGAACACATCATCAGAGCCAGATACCCCATAAAAGACGAAGAAGGAACCTTCACAATACCCTCAGAATACTACAACAAACCAAAAGCAGAGGAACTATTCCAGAACTCCAAGAACATAGTAGCAAAAATTGAAACCATAGTCAAACCAATCCTCAAGAAAGAAAAAGATTAAAACGCAATAGTAGATCATCGGACAATACTAACCGGGGCTGCATACTTATTAAAAAAGTTTCCTCGTCTTCTCTCTCCTAGACGCAGTATTTTTTTACTTCGCAGTATCCGCATTTCTCATGTGAAACCTTTTGGGGAATAACTTCACTTGACATAGTCTCTCTAATGATATTGATCTCTCTTAGGAGGCTCTTCTTATCCTCGCCTGAGATCTTTACGAGACGAAGCCTATGTTGCTTGGCGAAATATACAATGCCTCTCGTCACGTTCGTGTTGAACCTGTGGTCAAGAAGCAACGCGTAGGCATGCAGCTGCTTCCTGTACTGCCTTTGAACCTCAACCTCATCCGTGTACTTTGTGTCCACGGGCAGGAACTCGCCTGTCTTAAGCTTCAGAGCCACATCAACCTGTCCGTTGAGGCCGATCTCGGGCGCCTCGATTCTTAGTCTCTGAAGAACCTCCTCCACCAAGTCTTTTCTGAACCCGTATATCCGGTTTCTTTCCGTCATCCTTCTCCGTTCTCGGTCGTGGACTTCTCTGCCGTACTCCATCTTCCGCCTTACTACGACCGGAACGCCGAGGACGCGGAGGAAATAGACTTTTCGCGGACAATAATAATATTGGACGATGTCGAAGACTGTTATGGAGTCACCATCTGAGGTAGAACCCTTCATACGCTGCTGCCTCACCCCTCAAATATTTTGCCACATTCCTCGCTTGGAGAAGAACCATGTCGGTCCACCGCCGCTTCTCACCCTCGTACCGCATATACTCCTCAAAAGATCCCAGCACAGTCCTCAGCAGCAGCCTCCTAGTCGCATCATCCATCCTGCAGACTCCCTCAACCAACTCAAAGCTGCCAGAAGAGACAGAACCCTTCGTGACTAAGCTAGAGAAGGAGACCTCACGCTAAGGGAAGCGAGGAGTGCTTGGGACGAAGAACTCGCGATATG
>JAUQYT010000354.1 GCA_030587605.1 Candidatus Njordarchaeum guaymasense | reverse complement strand
TGCTGGTCTTTTGCGTTTCTTTGAAGAAGAGACGGCTGGCATTAAACTGAGACCTGAATTAATCATTGTGATGGCGATAGGGTTGATAGCCGCCAGCCTAGTAGCATATGTATCCTTCAAGTGAGAGTTCAGCTTAGCAGAACTGGTGCAATGTCTTCTGCGCGATTACCGGTAAAGGCCTACTTGTCACGTCTAGTTTTCTCCTAACATAGCTAGCGAATGATTCGTTGTAACCAGTAAAGCTGTATACGACCTTTGCCTTGCAGTCTCCGATGAACTGGACTAACTGGGCGAAATCAGCGTGACTGCTCAGAGGGAAGCCAGTGGCTTTACTCAGATTCATCTTCAGCGCCCAGCCGGTTGCTATGGCCCTCACATGCTTGTTTGGCTCAAGTGAATTCAACCCTGAGACTATGCGGATACAGCGGTCTTCGTTAATATCTCGTTCGATCTTTTCGTAGTCAAGTTTCATGTTACTATCTGAGTATACGCTGCAAACCTCAGCTATCTTCTGGCTGACAGTAACGTTCAGATTTGTATAGAGGTTGAAGAGTCTGACAAGCTCCTGTGCTTTTCCAGTCGCATACACCTGAAACACGGGTATTCGTTCCCTCTTGACCTGACTGAGCGCCCATTCTACAATGCTGGCGTAAATCTCTTCTCTGTCAGGAAAAATATATGACGGCTCACCGTAGGTCGACTCGACAACAAGGATGTCGCATTCTACGTTTTCAGCTTTCTTGGTTGTGAGCGTATCAAGATAGTTGATATCACCAGTGTACAGGATGGTGACATCTGGCAGAGATACGAGAAATTGTGTTGAACCCAATATATGCCCTGCATTCAGAGGGGTAATCTCAACATCTCCAAGGTCTATACGCTTGTTTAGGTGGATGTCACGAGAATTGACGACAGACCTACTGCAGACCCTTTCAAAGATTCGACTCGTCTCTAGGGTCGAGTACTTCGCTGGCAAGCCCTTTAGGCCAGCGAAATGGTCTGCGTGCGCGTGGGAAACGAATACTGAGCAGCCTTGTTTTGGAACGCTTGATGAATCCGGGTCGAAGATCAGTTGGTTCTCTTGAGTTCTTATTACAAGTCCTCCTGACCAACCGAGTTCGACCATGGGGTGCAGCATCCACAGCTTCTGTCCACACAACACGGTTTAAACTGCCATTCCAACGTTCTTGACTCCTAGTTGTCAAGACGGAATAGGTAGGAAGCTTAATCTTGTTAGAATCTTGCATACTAGGGTTGGGGCGGCATTCGGAGAGTAACCATGATCACGCATCACGGTAACATGATCCGCGTAGGAAAGAAACCTGTGATTAGCTATGTTGTCGCCTGTGTCACCCTGTTTAATTTGGGTGAGCGCGAGATCATGATAAGGGCCAGAGGCAGATCCATTCCAAAGGCTGTTGAAACTGTGGGAATGCTGAGGAAGTCTTTTCTGAAAGGGCTTGCTATCAAATCGATTGACATTGGGTCTGAAGATATTAAGCGATACAATGGGCGTGCAGGGAGCATCTCGACAATCGAGATAACGCTCTCCAAAGATGCATCTCCGGTGCAGAAGGCTGCAGCAATCTGACCCAATCGATTATATCCTTCTTCATTTTCCTAGAAAAGTATGAGCTCACCACGAATAGCAGTTACTCCCCCAGGCCCTAAGACTCGTGACCTCTTAAGGAACGATGAGAGGTTTCTGTCCCCATCACTCAAAAGGTTATACCCACTTGCGATAGATCTCGGCAGAGACTGCATAATTCATGATATTGACGGTAACGAGTATCTGGATTTCAACGCTGGCCTAGCCTGTCTTAATGTCGGACACTCCCACCCAGCTGTTACTAAGTCGGTAGCGGCTCAGCTTGAAAGATTCACTCATTATTCAGGATCAAGCTCCTACTATGAAGTTATCGTGGAATTAGCGCAGAAGATATGCAGCATTACGCCTGGTAGATTTGAGAAAAAAATATTTTTCAGCAACTCTGGAGCTGAGGCTGTTGAAGCAGCCATCAAACTGGCTCGGTGGCATTACAGACGGACTAATTTCTTGGCTTACACAAATTCCTCGCATGGTGAAACCTTCGGATCCGTGAGTCTTTCAGCGCATAAACTAGTCGAAAGGCGTTATGTTGCGCCTTTCATGCCCGGCGTAGTTCACGTTCCTTACCCTTACTGCTACAGGTGCCCGTTTAAGCTCTCGTGCCCTGACTGCGACTATGAATGTGTAGAATTCATCCGTGAATATATTTTGGAAAGAGTAGTTTCCCCAGATGATCTTGCAGCCATAATCTTCGAACCAATTCAAGCAGAAGGGTGCATCGTAGCCGCTCCAGAATATTTCAGTAGGCTCAGGAAACTTGCAGACAGCAAAGGCATCGCCCTAATCGATGATGAACGCGAGGCTGGTGTAGGGCGAACTGGCAGATGGTTTGGTATAGAGCATTGGGAAGCAGCCCCGGACATTCTCTGCATTTCAGGGGGACTAGCGGCAGGTCTACCTATAGGTGCAACTCTAAGCAGAAGCGAGATTATGGATTGGGAGCCTGAGACTCACGAGAGCATCTTTGGCGGCAATCCTCTAAGCTGCGTAGCAGCACTAGCTACTCTTGACATCATCGCCAAGGATGACTTACTTGAGAATTCAGCTAGGCAGGGAAACTACATCCTGAAGAGACTGAAGGAGATGGGCGAAAGCTATGGGATCATTGGAGATGTACGAGGACGGGGACTGATGCTGGGTGTGGAAATGGTCAGAGATGGAAAGACGAAGGCACCAGCCACAAAGGAAGCGGAACACGTTCTGCTGGGCGCTTTCAAACGCGGAGTCGCATTGAGGAAGGCTGGATCCACAATTATGCTTTCACCGCCCCTGACCATAAAGCGTGAGCATATTGATAGTGGCCTTGCCATCCTTGAAGGGGTGCTGAAGGAAGTCAGCGAAACTATCTGAGATTGCGTAGCCAAATAACTAATCAGTTTTTAAGATCCGCCAGCCTAACTACTCAATGGTCTGGAGCATATGAAGGAGTATTTGGCAAAGGACATCATGATCAGGGATGTCTATACGATAAAGGTTGGCAGTAAAGTCGCCTTGGCCAGACTGAAAATGATGAGACATGGTGTGGGAGGACTGCCAGTCGTTGATGATACAGGAACGTTGCTTGGAATGATTACCCAAAGAGACATAGACCTTGCTGGCTCCGATGTTTCACACCTTCCAGTCGAGGATCTCATGACAACGAAACTGTTCAAGGGCAACGAGAGAACAACACTCAAGGAGATCGTGGATCTAATGGTTAAGACTGGAATACAGAGGTTCCCAATAGTCAACGATGAAAGTAAGTTGCTGGGGCTTGTGACGCAAACCTCAGTAATCAAACATGCGTTGGCGTACAACTTGTTCTAAGATATTCGCCTACCTATGATCAAATACTAAGGGCAAACCGTCATACACCAACCAACTCCCCAATTGCTGAAAAGGCCTAAATATGCCGTAGAAAGACTAGCCGCTGTGATTGTTATGAGAGAAGAGAAGAAATGGCTAATCGGGCAACAGATTCAACGAACCTTGAAGGCACTTGAAAGAAATGGATTCAGATGCATCTACGCGCCAACAAGGGCCGAGGCACTCAGCGAATCCCTGAAACTAATTTCTAAAGAAGCTAAAGTTGGGATTGGCGGGTCAGTCACAATCCGAGAGATAGGTCTCATTGATGAACTTCGCAAGAGAGGAAACGAAGTCCTAGAGACTTGGAAGAAGATCACACCAGAAGAAGACCAAGCAATAAGAAAGGGACACCTAACCTGCGACATCTTCGTTACCAGCAGCAACGCCATCACTGAAGACGGCAACCTTGTAAATGCTGATGGAACAGGCAACAGAGTCGCTGCGATGATCTTCGGACCACCAAAAGTCATCGTCGTAGCTGGCGTGAATAAGATAGTGAAAGACGCTCACGAAGGTATTGAAAGGATCAGAAGAGTAGCTGCTCCCATGAACGTAAAGAGGATTGGCGGAAAGACACCATGCGTTATCGATGTATGCAATCTGGAAGAGTGCACACCACCAGACAGACATTGCCACGCAATCACAATACTAGAGAAACGTCCCACAAGAACCGACACGACAGTGATCCTTGTGGGCGAGGAGCTTGGGTTCTAGAGTGGAGTGTCACCCCTCCTCTCTCCTCCTCATTTTTCTAATGTAAACCTCATCAAGTATCTCAGCCTCAAAGAGATTCACAACAGAGTTCCCACTGGCTTCACCATTCAGTTTGCCCATCATGCCTTCTGTGTTTCGCCACCTTAACTTGGTCAAGCCGCTCTTGGAATTGTATATTACCCCCAACACGCTTGAGACTCTTGTAAACTGGATGTCTCTCATCTTCTGCAAGGTCTCTTTGTCCTCTGCCTCAACGTACATTGTGCCATTCTCTACAGGCCTCTCAGGAAACACATCACCGTCATCAAGGAACTCCTCTGGAATGAAGGAGCTGCATGTACTCAGGATCATGAATCTTCGGAATGACTCAAGAGTACAGACAACATCTATCTTCAATGGAGTCTTTACACTCCCATCAAGAATGAAGTCTACGTCGCTTAAGTAAAGGTTTCCAACAGGCTTCCAGAACCAAGAGAGACTGATTCTTCGCAGATTGCTTTATCGCAAAAAATCCGAGCTGGTAACCAGCACAGTATTTTATACGTTATTGTCTAAACGCTTAATCAATACACCACGCTCAAAACTACGACTCCATCCTGAGGCTTGATCCTTTGAAGTCCAACGCCAGCGATGCTACTTCAGCAACGGTACCTCAAGACCAAGTAGGAGAGAAGAGTTCTCTACTGAAAAAAGTGCCCCTCAAGATTCGAAAGCGCGACGGACGGATAGCTGACTTCGATCAAGAGAAGATAACAGCAGCGATATACAAGGCCGCGGAGTCCGTTGGAGGAAAAGATAGAAGTCTTGCTGAGAAACTCTCCCGACGGGTAGTTGAGGAACTGAGCAAGAATTTTAACGAAAAGCACATTCCCAGTGTAGAAGAAGTTCAAGATATCGTTGAGAAAGTCCTGATCGAAAACGGACATGCAAAAACTGCAAAATCCTACATCCTCTACAGGCAGAAGAGAAAAGACATTCGCGAAGCGCGATCACTTCTTCTTGATGCTGAGTTTGACAAGAAACTCTCC